>NZTO01000017.1 GCA_002703375.1 Fidelibacterota bacterium
CATTAATACTTGCTAATCCTGAAGCAAACTTATATTCATCATCAGATAATCAACAAAGTTGGACATCTAGTCCATTCCATCCGCTAAATTCTTTTGATTATGAAAATACATGGGAAAGCACCACAACGTCAATAAATGGAAGTAATGTTAATTGGTATATTGAAGGATTGGTAGATTCTGAAATTTTAGGCGCCAATTTAGGAAGAGTTTATGTTACTCAGTCTCCAGAATACGATGGTACAAGCTTTAGCCCTTCCTCAAATTATTTTCAAAGTCTTGTTGTAGAAGAATCAGGTGATGCACCCTCGAGCCAAGATATTGCAAATATTTATGCAACCTTTCAATGTGATAGTATTTGTGATGGTTTTGTAGACAGAATATACACAAAAATGACTTTATCAAATGGTTGTTGTTCAACGGGAGGTCTTTTTGGTCCTTGGTATTTATACAGTGTTGGTTTTTTTAATCCTGACTCTGAGGCAGATTTTGTTTATGCTCTTGCATATGGTGATGGTGGCTTTGGACAATTAACACCTGGATTATTAAAAATTAGCGGAGATGTAACTACGGGCGATATAGGTGGGTTTGAATACATATCTACAAATATTAATTATCAAACTAGTGGCAATGATTTATTTTTGAGTACGTTAGTTGAAAACTTCATTGCTGATCCAGATTTTGGAGCTTGGCCTAATTCTTTAGGTGGTGGTTTAGCCTATGTAGGTGTAACTGTTGAAGCCGGTCTTGATGGTTTTGATATTGCTGCTAATGTTTTAGACCAAACCAATCCTGGAATTCATCTTTTGTCTTCACAAAGTCAAGCTGGAAATAATTTAATAACTTTGTCAAATGCAACGTATGATGATGAAAATAAAGTATTAACAGTAGATTACTTTGATTTAGATGGAAATTTACCTTGGTTTAAATCCGCACAAATTTGCTACCCTGACGGAGGTGAGTGTTT
Source organism: Fidelibacterota bacterium (assembly GCA_002703375.1). GTDB lineage: Bacteria > Fidelibacterota > Marinisomatia > SCGC-AAA003-L08. The sequence goes on from NZTO01000017.1 coordinate 965, forward strand.
TTTAAATCTTGATATGACCTCGCCAGATCATACTTATTTAGAAGGATGCACGTTTTATTCTTCTTTTTCTGATCAAGAAATTCAATCAGGTAATTATGAAGCAAAATTTTGGTTTATCGATTCTACAACTGATGAATATCCATCCCCACAGCTTTCAATTTCAATTACTGTTTCTGGTGGAATTGTTGGTGATATAAATGGAGATGATGTCGTTAATGTGTTAGATGTTGTAAGCTTAGTTAATATGGTTTTAGACTCTGAAACAGCAAATAACTCTGGCGATATTAATAGTGATGGCATAGTAAATGTTTTAGACATCGTGTTGCTTGTAAATATTATTTTAAATCTCTAATTTTTTCTCGGTTATAAAAAAACCCCAGAAGCATCTGGGGTTTTTTTTATTGTAACAATTTTATTAAATCATTTCGCCACCAACTAAATCTTCGATAGTTATTTTTCCTTCTTTTTCCATTTGTTTTGCTATATCGAGTACTTTTTTCTTTGCTCCATCTACTTCTGCTTTTGGCCTTGGGGTAGTTATAGGCTCAACCATTTTTTGTTTTTTGGGTGGCAATGTTTCTATTACCATATTTAACTTATCTTCTTGACCTTTAAAAGCTAATGGAATATCATCTACTTCAACAGCATTAAATAATTCTCTCATTTTTTCTTTTGGCAATCCTAATAGATCGTCAAATGTATAAAAGTACTTTCTTATATCTTCGTAAAGTTTTGGATCTTCTTGTTCGATTTGTTCTAAATATAGCTTTGCATCGTCCTCAGACATCTGGCCTAATATTTTAGCCATACTTTCACCGCCTCCCCTAGAAAACTCTTTTGTTTCAGGAATGAAAGCAACTTTTTTTTCTAAATCTTTTGCAACATTCAAAACAGCCTCTAAAGGAATTTCTGTTAAATTTCCTATAGCTCTAACAACTAATTTTTTTGTTTCTAAATCCAATCTATTTAAAAAACTCCCTTTTTGATCATCGTTTAATTGCTCCATTGCAAGAGCAGCAATTTTTGGCTTTTCTTTTGATAATAGGTAAAATATCTGTTCATCTGACAAGCCTTTAAGAAAATCAAACATATCTTTTGATTCGTCTGCATTATCTTGATTATCATATTTATCTGATATCATTTTAAAATAATATTCTTCAAGGACTTCTTTTCTTAACAATGGATCAATAACGCCCATTTCTTTTGACCTGAGCCTGATTTTTATTATTTGATCTTCCTTAATATCTTTAAACAAAGTTAAAGCTAATGGTTCACCCAATACGCTAAAAAGTATAGCTGCCTTGTCAAGGCCTGGCAATGATTTAAAATCACTCATTAATCTTTACCCCTCTTTTTCTGATTCATCTTGATTGTTTTCTTCTGGTTCATCTAACCAGTCTTCAATTATTTTAGTTGCTGCTTCTTTTTGTCCAACGCTCATACTTACAGCTGATTGTCTTAAAGATTTAACTTCAGACTTAACAACATCTGTATTTTCATTAATTGTTGAACTTGCTTGTTTAATTGGATCTTCAATTTGTTTTTTTTCAACAATTTCTTTTTCAGCTTGTTCTTCATTTCCATTACTCTTTTGTTTATCTTTTGGTTTTAAATAAACAGGCTTTGGCTTTTGCTTAATTGCGAAAAACATGCCTACAAAACCGCAAACCAATATTAATATAATGATAATCCACATCCAATTTGAAGAGTTGTTATTCTGATATGGAGGTCTCGGCGCATAGTCCATTCCTGCACTTCCTCCTGCTCCACCGGCACCTCCTGCTCCACCAGTTCCACCATTTCCGCTTTTCATTTTCATCATTTCCATCATTACTTGAAATTGTTTTTCTTGAAAATCTTGTCCCTGTTGATAATAAGCTAATCTAGTCTGTTCTGTTTTGTCTTCTAACACAATTAACAATGAATCTCTTTTTCGTTGCAATGCTCTGTCTTTTCTTTCAAAATATGCTAANTTNGTTGAATCTTCTTGTCTATTTTGTGTCCTCAAATCTTCATATAAACTTTCAATAGATTTTAATTCTTTTTCTAATTTTTTTGTTTCTTTAGATATTCTTTCAGCTTCTTCTCTTTCCCTATCATCACGCATTTGTTCAATTAAAATTTCATATTCCTTTAATACATTTTCAGATGTTTCTATATCATCTTGTTGTGTAATATTATTTGAAGAATTTCCCATTCCCGAATCAAGCACATTAAACGAAATACAACTACATTGATCACAACTGCTTAATGAAGCAACGTATAGGCTTTCACATAATATTTCTTTTATTTGTGTTTGTTTTATGGTTGCTGAAGGGTCTAGATAGATAGAAACTTTAAGATCATCTATCTGCATTTCATCTGAAAATTCTAAACTTTCTTCGCTTTCTTGCTCAGATACTACAACTTCATTATTCATTTCAACTTTTTCAGAAACAGNCTCTTGCTGTTCTTCAACAACATCATTTCCAAATAAATCAAANAAATCTTCCTCCTTGCTAACTACTGAAGATTCATTTTCTTGTTGTTTTTTTTCTTCAATTTTGGGCGTCGATGTTTTGCGCTCTAATTTTTGAGCATCTTTCAACTGTTGGCTTCCTCCAACAACTGTTCCATCCGATAAAGTGATATCTACATTTACTAAAAATTGATCTTTTTGNAAAATTCTATTAATTAAAATTTCAAATTTTTCTCTATAATAATTTTCTAACGTTATTTTCTGCGTTAACATTTCAACACTCGATGAAAAAATAAGTGCGAACATTAAAAATAAAATTGGTTTTAATTTATTATGCATTTTTTACTCCTAATTTAATAGAATTNCTATTGCCTTCCATAGATGATTTTAATTCTTCTATTTTTTGATTTTAATTCTTCTGATATATTATATCCATTAATAATNTCTTGATTAATATTTCCTTGTCGTCTGTCTTCATAACTTAAATCCGCCGGCCATTGGTCTGCATAGCCTGCGGCAAATAATCTACCTGAAATTCTTCCATCTTTATACATTTCGTCTATCTTGCCGTTCTCTGCCATTTTTATACTTTTTTGTATAATTTTATTTACTACTTTAGATGCTCTGGCAGAGGACAACTCCCAATTTGTGGGATACTTATTTGCAAGGCTTCCTCTTATTTTTTGATTGTCAGAATGCCCTTCAACAATAATGTTTCGCAAATCTTTTGTATTNTTGAATAATTTAGGAATCATGTTATCTAAAAGTTTTTCCATTTTTTGATTCAATTCAACACTTCCTTCTTGAAATGATACATTTCCTTTTAATTCTATTGCCACTCCTCTTGGGTCCCACGAAATTGTTGCATCATCTTCCATATTTTCTTGTTCAATAATCTGATACAATTCTTCTTTAATTTCTGATAATGAACTTATGGGTTTTTCATTTGTTTGCCCTGTTGCTTCATGCATTGCATCACCCATNTCAGCCATTTTTACGGGGTCTAATGTTGACATCGAAAACAGCAATACAAAAAAACATAAAATTAGTGTCATCATATCACCATATGTCATTAACCATCCAGAATCATTTTCTGTTATCTCTGTTTTTTGAGGTTTCATTNTGCTATTTTTTTCTTTCTCTAGGAGGTAAAAAAGAATTTAGATGTTCTCTCACAATTATGGGGTGNCTTTTTTCATATATCATTTTTATACCTTCTATGATTATTGCAGACTCTAAAGAACTTGCTGTATTCCTNGATTTTATTTTTTCAGAAAACGGTATGAATATTAAATTNGCTAAAACTGCACCATAAAAAGTGGTAATAAGTGCAATACCCATTGCGCCCCCCAACGTTGANGCTGCATCTGATCCTGAGCCTTGATTTCCCATACCAAATAACATAAAAACTAAACCTATTAATGTTCCAACAAGACCAAATGCTGGTGCAAAAACACCCATTTTGCTCATTAAATTAGATTCTTGTATTTCTCTTTCACTTCTATAGTATTCTCGCTTCTCAAGCAATTCTACAATTTCTTTTATTTCAAGATCGTCAATTATAAACTGAATCCCGTCTTTTAAAAAGAAATTTTTAATATTATCAATGCTTTTTACTAGTTGTCCTTCTTTTTTTCTGTATTCACTTGCTATTTGAACCATGTCTTCAACTAATTGAGGAAGCATATATCTAGGCTTTTTAAAAACCATACTTATTAGTCCCAATATTCTTAAAACTTCCTGCATTGGAAACGCTACCGCCGTTGCAGCTATTGTTCCACCCAAAACAATAAAAATACTGTTCAATGACCAAAAGTTTGTGATAGGAACTGCATTTTCTATTGATCCTCCATACATACCGACCCCAATCAATAATACTCCAGATATTAGTCCAATTATTGTTCCAAAATCCATAATTATAATCCCCCTGGATTATTTAAGTTNGTTGCAGATTCTAATCTTTTATCCCTTACCGCTTCAAGAACTTTTCTAACCTCATCATATTCTGGATCTAATTTTAAAGCTAAATTCCAATTTATTATGGCCTTTTGTTGTTCCCCTAATTTAAAATATATCGCTCCTCTTCTAGCATATGCAGCTGCTAAATCTGGATTAACCTGAATTGCTTGTTCTATCTCTTGTAATGCTGCAACATATTCGGCATCATAATAGTACCTTAATGATCTAGAAAGATGTCTCATTGTTTTGTTCAAATTTGATTTATAAATTTGTTTTGTTAAATGCATCGTTCTGGTAGAATCAATTAATTCATTGAGCTGTTGATCCATTTGAGCATTATGTTCTGATAAGTTTTTTATTTGAAACTTGCTGTATCTTATAGAATCTCTTAGCTGCTCGACAATATCATTTGAAGGTAAATCTTTAATACCTATCTTCTTTTCTTCATTATCAACATTAATAGTTTTGAACGTTGGACTTGTTCCATTAAACCCTCCTGGTATTGACATTGAAAAGCCTATTGATACTGATGGGTCATCAACTGCCAACTCTCTGGCTTCTAATGGATCGCTTTGAATGCCAAATTCTCCCAATTTTTCTATGTGACTCGCTGCCAATAATACACGATAATCATCTGTAATTGGAATTTTTAATCCTACATTTAAACCACCATCATATTCTGCCATGAAATCAACTCCTCCTTGGTCTTTCATGTACGGAGTTTTTAATAAAAACCCTAAAAATATTCCTTGACCTACTGCCTGACTAGTTTTTACTTCCTCTTTTATAATTCCTGTGTCTTTTGATATTTTTCCTGTTCCAAAACCTAAATATGAACCTAACGAATATGCATCAATTTTTCTATTGCTTGCAAATACAGCATAAAAGCTCATTGAATTTTGATCAATTTTTTCACCTTTTTTAAACAAAATATCTTGCAGCCCTATGTCAATACTGATATCATCCTTTGTATAAACATTATACTGAAAATGAAGGCCCGTTTCACTTATAGATTCAAAGAGATCTTCTTGTGCAAATTGAGCATCAACATCTTTATCAATTTCATTAATATATGCCGATGTGTCTGCGTAAGTTACTGATGATATTCCAAATTGCAATTTCGGGCTAAAATAGGTGTTTAAAAAAATTCCGGAACCCTGATTTCTTGGTGAAAAATTATATATTTGCGTTGATCCTCCAACGGTGAATAGTTTTGTTATGGGCGTAGAAGATCCCGTTGGAATTTTTATCATCGACCCCAACCTTGTAAATGCTACTCGTGAATTACAAAATATAAAGCCAAGACTAACAATTAAAATAATTAAAAACTTATATTGTTTGTTTTTCATTTTTTTATAGATAATATTCTTTTTTGTATTTGTGCACTTTCATAAAACTCACTATTTGGATAATCAGATGCCAATTCTGTAAAAACTCTTAAAGCTTCCTTTTTTTTTCCTAGCTGTTTGAGAATCATGCCTTTTAACAAAAGGGCATCATCAGAAAGACTATTTGCTTTATTAATTAGAATTGATGATAAAATTTGTTCGGACTTTTCATATTCTCCAAGATTAAAATACGCGTTTGCTTTTAAATAATCTATTTTATCTTTATTAATTTTATTTATATCAGATTTGTTTATTGTATTTAAATATTTAATTGCATCTTTATACTTACCTGCCTGATAAGAATTTAAGCCTATTTTAGGTTGATTTTCTTTGTTATCTGTTTGATTAAAAATTAATGTTGGTGTTTTATCGTTAGTCTCTAGTTTTTGATTTATCAAATTACTTTCTTTGTCAACAATGCTTTTGCTTATATTTAATTTATTAGACAGTCCCTTTATTTCGAAATAAAGATCATTATCTTTTTTTTCTTTTATTACTACTGATTCTTGAAGCGTCTCTTTGTCATTTTTTTTAATTTTTACACCCAAATCCCATAAGTTTTGATCTTTAGAAAAAACAAATGAAACTATTAAGAACAATTTAACTATTTTTTTATACAACTTTAAAACTCTTCCCAATTTAGACTGTATGAATATCCTATAAAATATCCGAATGAGTTCGGTATGATTAGCTCAAATTGCGCCGTTGCTCCTGGAAGTACGCTTGAATCTGTTACAATTCCCGTTTCAAATTCATGTGTGCTACCTTGAACAAAAGCAGTAAGGGTCTCTGTCTCTCCTTGCCAATCTTTTCGAAAAATAAAATTAATTTTAACAAAATCAGACCTTCTGTTTCCAATATTTTTTACCTCCCCTGTTAAAATTGTGTTTCCTGTTTTATCTTTAAATTCATTTATATTTCCTAAAAGTATTACGTTTGCTCCATCTTTTCCTTGTTTATTTTTAATAAAATCAACGCCTGACAATTCATTATTTTCCATGTTTACTTCATCTAATATTTGTTGATCTATTTTTTCAGCAGGTGTATCTGTTACATTTTCAACAATCCTTACAACAGTTTTTCTATTTATCGTCAAATAACCAATTAATGTTTCTGCCTTTATTACTTCTTTATCTTGATAAACTATTTTTCCAAAAACAGTAGTTCCATTATTTAGTATTATTTCTTTGTTGTAAATAGACAATGGATTTGTCCACACCTCGCTTTTTGCTTTTAATTCCCTAATTTCATTTTTGGCATGCTTTAACTCCGCTTTTAGTTTCTTTAACTCAAAACTAACCTCTTCAGCAATGTAAGATCCCATTACATCTTTATTCCCTTCGGTTTTTTCAGGGTCTTTTTTTTCTTTCTTTTTTAATTTAGATTTTTCTGAAGCTGCTTCTTTTTTTTCTGTTTTGTCGACGGAAGAGCTCTTCTTTTTATTAAAGAAAGGCATTTGAGCGTTTAACCCTCCATCAACAACTAGCAATATAGATAGTATTATTATTATTTTATTTATGGATATCATTTATATACAATGTCTCCTCATATTTTGAGATAAATTGTTTATTTTATTCTACGCTTGAATATATTAGTAATAAAATGCAATACCAAGAAAAAATCCATTGAAAATATATCAATGATTTTTTACCAACACTATATATTGTGGTATATAAAAAACTTAATACTATTAATGAATGAAATCTTTGATATGTTTATAAGTATTTTTCGTTATTAAATTTGTATGTGTTTGAATATTTATAGTTTAAATTATTACTAATATATTTTATCACATTTTTTTAAAAAATATTTTGATTTTAAAATAAAATACAAGCTTATTCAATATTATGAAAAAAATAACTATAAAAGATATTAGGAAATTAAAAGACCTTCCGTATCCATTTACTTGTATCACTGCGTATGATTTTTCTTCTTCAAAAATTATAAACACTCTAGATATTCCAATAATTTTAGTTGGTGACAGCGCTTCCATGGTAATGATGGGATATGATACAACAACATCTATTTCAATGGAAGAAATGCTTGTTTTCGTCAAATCTGTTTCTCGAGGATCCAAAAAAGCACACGTAGTTGCTGATATGCCTTTTATGTCTTATCAAAGCTCCGTTGAACTAGCGATTAAAAATGCTGGCCGCTTTATAAAAGAAGGAAATGCTCAATCTGTTAAAATTGAAGGTGGAGATTATATCTGTGAACATGTTCGCTCTATTGTAAACTTTGGCATTCCTGTCATGGGTCACGTGGGTCTTCTTCCTCAGTCAGTTAATCAACAATCAGGATATAATATCCAAGGCAAATCAATTAAAGATGCCGATAAAATTTTAAATGATGCTTTGGCCGTGCAAGATGCTGGAGCATTTTCAATTGTCCTAGAAGGCATTCCTTCAAAATTAGCAAAGAAAATTACAAATTTACTTTATATACCAACAATAGGAATTGGAGCAGGTCCTTTTTGTGATGGTCAAATACAAGTTTATCACGATGTATTGGGCCTTGACAATACCTTTCTACCTAAACACGCAAAAAAATATTTGAACTTATCAGAAAAAATTGAAACCTCTCTTAATAAGTTCATTTGTGAAGTAAAGGAAAAAACTTTTCCATCAAAAAAGAATTTTAGATAATTTATATTGAAAAACAAAGCACCCATTATAATTAATACAATTTCTAATTTTTTGCTTTGGAGAAAAAATATTTCTGGTTCTATAGGTTTTGTACCTACAATGGGTGGGATTCACAAGGGGCACCTTTCTTTGGTTAAAAAATCTGTTTCGTATTGTGATTTCACTGTCGTTAGTATTTTTTTAAATCCTCTACAATTTGCGAAAAATGAGGATTTAAATACGTATCCAAGCAATACAAATGATGATTTAAAGCTACTAAGTAATTATAATATATCCGTTGTTTTTCTTCCTTCTAAACAAGAGTTTTTTTCTACAAACTTTTCAATGAAAATAGTTGAAGGACATTTATCCAAATGTTTGGAAGGTCAAAAAAGGCCTGATTTTTTTCCTGGCGTTTTAACAATTATAACAAAATTATTTAATATTATTTCTCCCTCTCATGCGTTTTTTGGTAAAAAAGATCCTCAACAATTATTAATAATAAAAAAACTATGTGAAGATTTTAATTATAATATTAAAATTGTTGCTTGCCCAACGGTTAGAGAAAAAAATGGATTAGCTATGAGTTCTAGAAATGAGTATCTTACAAAAGACGAAAAAGCTGATGCTTCTGTTATTTTTGAATCAATTCAAGAAGCTCAATTGCTTATTAAGAGCGGTGTTTTTTCAATTTTCAAGATTAAAAGTGAAATGGAAGCGCTTTTATTATCCTGCCCAAATTTAAAAATTGATTATATTTCCTTTTCTTCTTGTTCTACCTTGATTGAATATAAAAAAACTCTTAAAAAAAATTCTCTAGTAAGCATTGCAGTTTTCTTAGGGCATACTCGTTTAATTGATAGCTTTTTTTACCCTGATATATAGTATTCCTCTTTAAATACCTTTTCTAATTCAAAATATGAGGCTACTATTTTAATGTTTTCATTCAACTTTTTTATTTCTCTTTTAGAAGTTGTGGTAGTAATTCCAACAACTTTAGACTTTGTTTTCAATGCAGACAATAAACCTGTTTTTGAATCTTCAATAATCATTGTGCTTTGAGGTTTTAATTTTAACTTTTTCATCGCTTGCAAATATGGATCAGGATTGGGTTTTGGTTTTTTTGTTTCTGAGACTGTTATAGTGTAATTAAAATATTTATTAATATTAACTATTGATTGGATTTTTTGATATGACTTTCGTGTTGTGTTTGTTACAAGGGCTATTTTTATATTACTATCTTTAATTACATTTTTATAAAAACTTTTAAATCCTTTTATATATTCTAAATCTGTTTCCATAAGTATATATAAATGATTTCTAATTTTTTCTCTAATTAAACCAATGTCTTCTGTAATTTTAAATTTTTTTATAAACTGTGGGTAAAAATCTTTATAAGACAGACCTTTAAAGCCATGTAATTCCTCTGAATTAACAATTATATTTTTTTCTCCTAAATACTTTTTCTATGCTTTTTCAAACAATCCTTCCGATGATATCACTGTTCCATCCATATCAAATAAAATTCCTTTAATTTGATACATTATTTTTTAACTAATTTCTAATCTTATATCAATATTTGGTGCACTATGGGTTATTTCTCCCATTGAAATTGCATCTACACCGGTTTTTAAATAGCCTTGTAATGATTTTCCTGTTATTCCACCAGATGCTTCTACAAAAATATTTTTATTTTTTTGTTTAATTATCTGAACTGCTTTTTTAATCTGCTCTGGTCTCATATTATCCAACAAAAAACCATCAACACTGCATTTCAACCCTTCTTCAATTTGTTCACAATAATCTACTTCTAATTCTATCCTAAATTGTTTTTCTTTCTTTCTTATTTTGTCAATTGCTTTTTTAATTCCTCCCGCAGCTTTTATATGATTATCTTTTATCATTATTCCTGATGATAAATCCATGCGATGATTCCATCCTCCACCTATCTTAACTGCATATTTTTCAAAAAGCCTTATTCCTGGTGTTGTTTTTCTTGTATCTAATATTTTAATGTTATAATTTTTTGCTTTTTGTGCTACTTGATGAGTTTTTGTTGATATTGAAGAGAGCCTTTGAATTAAATTTAGCATTACTCTTTCTTTTTTCAGAATTTCTATTGCAGGACCAACAATTATTCCAATTATTTGATTTTTTTTATGTTTTTTCCCATCTTCTGATATTTTTTTTATTTTACAGCTTTTATCAAACGTATTCATTACAATGTTTTTTCCACAGAAAATTAATTGTTCTCCTGCTTGTATTTTTGCCTCTACTATTTCTTGTCCATTATAAATATTATCTGTAGTTAAATCTCTTCCAGGAATATCTTCTTTTAAAAATTCTTTTATTTTATTTTTTATATATTCTATTGGGACATTGTCTATTTGTTGATAATTCATAATTATTTTATTCCTAGTATAACTAGTGTACTTTCTTTATCATTATTGGGCACTTGCCAATACTTTACTTTCTTATAGCCTGCTGATTTTATTATATCAAACCAATCTGTTATTGATTTTGTATTCATAAAAACACCGCATTTTTGAGACCAGTTTAAGCTTAATTTGTTTTCTTTATAGTGATCTATTCCCATTATAAAAAGTCCCTCATCATTTTGCATATTTAAAAAAGCATGTTTGATGAAATTTTCTGGCTTTTCTAAATAGTAAAGAACTTCCATTGAGTGAATAAAGTCAAATTTTTTTTCTTTGTATTTATACTTAATTATATTTTCACAAAAATAATCTCCTTTGGGATCTTCTTTTTTTGCCTTTTTTATCATTTTTTCAGATCCATCCACTCCAATTATTTTATCATAATTTAATTCTTTTTTCATTTTTTTAACCGCCCATCCGTTACCACACCCTATGTCAATTCCTAAATTTGCTTGTGGTTTATATCTTTTTATAAGCTTTATCATAAATTCTACAGAATTATTATGGCCTATTTCCATACCTTTGTCTTTTCCTATTTTTGCCCAATCATTGAAAAGCTCTATTGGGGTTATTGCGTAATCTTTTATTTTTTTCATAATTAAATTTATACATTTATTCTAATATTGAAGTATGATTAGAATTGTTAATATTCTTATTTTTACGTTCTCGTTAATTTAATATTTTAATTTATGCACAAAAATACTTTTAGAAATATTGCAATTGTTGCTCACGTTGATCATGGAAAAACAACTTTGGTTGACGGTATGTTAAAACAAAGCGGCATTTTTAGTGAACATCAAACGGTGGAATCAAGAGTTATGGATTCCATGGATCTTGAAAAAGAACGAGGAATAACAATTACTGCAAAAAATACCGCTGTTTTTTATAATAATATAAAAATTAATATTGTTGATACTCCAGGACACGCTGATTTTGGCGGTGAAGTTGAGAGAAGCTTAAGTTTGGTTGATGGTGTTTTGCTTTTGGTTGACTCAAGCGAGGGTCCTTTGCCTCAAACTCGTTTTGTTTTAAAGAAAGCCTTAAATAAGAATTTGCCTGTAATTTTAATCATCAATAAAATTGATCGTCCAGATTCAAGAATTAATGAAGTAATAAATGAAGTTTATGATCTGTTTATAGATCTAGGCGCCAATGATAAGCAAATTGATTTTCCTATCATTTATACTAATGCTAAAAAAGGTATAGCGCATTTGGAACTAGACGATATGTCTAAAAACCTTGAGCCTCTTTTTAATTTGATTATTAATAAAATCTCCGGTCCTCTTGCTATTGATGACCATATTCCTCAATTTTTAATCACCAACCTAGCCTATGACCCTTATGTTGGTCAAATTGCTGTTGGTCGACTTCAAAATGGATCTTTAAAGGTTAACGCTCAATACTGTTTATGTTCTAAAAATGGGAATAAACATAATCAAAAACTTTCTAGTTGCTATACTTTTAAGGGTCTAAAAAGAGTGCCTGTTGATAGTTTAGAAGCTGGTGATATAATTGGTGTTTCTGGTGTTGAAAACATCAACATTGGCGATACAATTTCTTGTAATGAAAATCCTCTGCCATTACCTAGAATTGAAATTGATAAACCAACTGTCTCTATGAATTTTCATGTTAACAATGGTCCTTTTGCCGGAAAAGATGGAAAGTTTTTAACTTCTAGAAACCTAAATGACCGTTTTAATAAAGAATTATTAAGCAATGTTTCTTTAAAAATTAAACAACTTAATGATACAAATATTTTTGAAGTTCGTGGGCGCGGAGAATTACAAATGGCCATTTTAATAGAAACAATGCGTAGAGAAGGCTTTGAATTCATGGTTTCTAAGCCAGAAGTTATTACAATTCTTGAAAATGATACTACTTTGGAGCCTACTGAAAAAGTTTTTTTAGACATTGACGAAAGCCACGTTGGTGTTATCACTGAGAAATTATCAAAAAGAAAAGGCAAAATGTTGAATCTTCAAAACAACGGTTTTGGCCGTGTATCTTTAGAATTTATAATTCCTTCAAGAGGAATGATTGGTTTTAGAAGTCAATTTTTAACGGATACTAAAGGCTCAGGAATTATGAATTCTTTGTTTGATTCTTATAAACCCTGGTTTGGACCTATTCCACAAAGAACTAATGGAGTTATGGTTGCTGATAGACCTGGAAAAGTAACTGGTTATGCTAGCCTTGCTATGGAAGATCGTGGAGAGCTTTTTTTAGATGTTGGCGAAGAGGTCTATGCCGGTATGATCATTGGTGAAAGGAATAAAAAAGATGATTTAGAAATAAATATTACAAAAGAAAAAAAACTTACCAATATGAGATCTTCCACATCGGAAGCAACCGTTACATTAAAAGCCTCGAAAAATTTATCTTTAGATCAATGCATAGAGTTTATTGCTGAAGATGAACTTATTGAAGTTACTCCTCAAAANATTCGTCTAAGGAAAATGGAGCTTGACGTTAATAAAAGNCTTTCAAAAAAACGTAAAGAAAAATTAAACAAAAAATGATTTTTTTATTATTTTACGCTTAATAACTCCTTCCATTTTGTAGTATATCCTTGAGATAGCCGCTGTTGTCTTTCAAATTTATATTTTTTNGTTTCTTGTGTTCCTACTTTTATTGTTTCCTTTCCATTTAAATAGTTTATTTTATCTATTGCCTTCATCAATTCTTTTCTTTTATTTCTATTTATTTTGTCAAAAAGATTCATTTGTATTTTTTNTTCCGATACAATTCCTCCTAATACAACNCCNNCTTTCTTGTATTTATAACTTGGTCTATATATTTTTTTTAAATTTTCTATCGCTTTTTTTACTATTTCAAGACTATCATTTGTTGCTACATCAAAAATAATACTTTTTGCATTACTATATCTTTTTTCTCTAAATCTATTTGTTTGTATGAAAACTGTTAATGTTTGTGCACATCCTTTTTGTTTTCTTAGTTTTTCAGCNCCTCTCATTGAATATGATATAATTTTTTCTTTTACTTTATCATATTCTTTTATTTCCTTAGAAAAACTTCTAGAAGTACATATATTTTTTTTCATTTCGGGGTTTGCGTTTATATAGTATCTTTTTTTNCCTTTTAATTCCTCTTGAGTTTTTAACATGTTTATTGAAAATACTCTTTTTAGAAATTTTGGTCTAGTATTTATCAAGTCTAAAGCTGTTTTTATTCCACAATAATTTAATTTGGTTGTTGTTCGGCTTCCTATTCCCCAAATATTTGAAATATCTTTTGATTCTAATATTTTTTTAATTTCTTCTTCGGTTTTTAGGCTATATATTCCTTCTTTTTCTTTTTTTGCTTTAGCATTTGCAATTTTTGCCAACGTTTTGGTTGGCCCGATTCCTATAGAAATAGGTATTCCAGTCCACTTCATCACTTTTTTTCTCAATTTTTTTACAAATTTTTCTTTTTCCCTTATTCCATTTAAATTAAGGAATGCCTCGTCAATTGAATATATTTCTGTTTCTGGAGATTCTTCCATTAATATGGACATTACTCGATTTGACATGTCTCCATATAAAGCAAAATTAGATGAAAACATTTCTATTTTATTTTTTTTTATAAATTCTTTTTTTTTAAAAACGGGTTCTCCCATTTTAAATCCCATTTTTTTTGCTTCATTGCTCCTTGCAATTATACATCCATCATTATTGGATAATACTAAAATAGGTTTGTTTTTTAATGCTGGATTAAATACTCTTTCACATGAAGCATAAAAATTATTACAATCTGCTAGTGCTATCATTTATTTTTATGAATCGTATATGTTACGACTCCCCAAATTTCAAACTCTGTTTCTTCATTTATTTCTATGTTTGAATATATTTTTGAATTACTNTCTGCTTTTAAAATTACTTTTGTTTTTTCNATAATGTATCTTTTAACTGTAAACTCCCCATTTACATACGCTATTACAATATCTCTATTTTTTACCTCNTGAGATTTATCTACAACCAATAAATCTCCATCATATATGCCTGCTTTTTCCATTGAATATCCACTTGCTCTAACAAAATATGTTGCTGCAGGATGTTTTACTAAATACTTATGTAAATTTAATTCTGTATCAATATAATCTTCTGCTGGAGAAGGAAACCCTGCTGATATTGTAGGTTCGTGTATGTATATTTTTTTTAAATTTTCTCCATCTACAGTAAAAAACTCTAGCTTTTGTTCATTTTTTTTTGTGTTTTTTCGGTTTTTCATTGTAATAAAAATAATAATAATTTTAAAAAAAATATATTCTTATATTTACAAACTATGAATCAAAAAAGTTTACAAGAAACGTTTGCTCCTAAAGGAATTTGTTTTGGTTGCGGATGTTTAAATGATAAGGGTTTAAAAATAAAAAGCTTTATTAATAAAAATGAAATTGTTTGTGATTGGAGAGCTAGCAAACACCACGAGGCTTTTCCTGGAGTTTTAAATGGAGGGATAATAGGCTCTGTCCTTGACTGCCAT
>NZTO01000018.1 GCA_002703375.1 Fidelibacterota bacterium
ACTCACCAGATGAACAATCATCGCAGGTATCACCATCTGTATCTGCACAAACCTCAGAATTTAGAGGATTTGAATCATCTAAATCTGCCACACCATCATTATCGTCATCTGCATCACAATCATTTGAAATACCATCCAAATCTGTATCAGGACTAAACACGATAGGGTTATTATCAACATCATCTAAACATCCATCATTATCATCATCTATATCACAGACATCACCTTGCATATCCCCATCTGTATCTAATTGATCAGAATTTNAAACATCAGGGCAATTATCTTCATCACCACAGACACCATCATTATCAATATCATTATCCNCATCAAATACGCAAGTATCGCAATCATCTGAAATACCATCTAAATCTGTATCTAAGCTGAACATATAAGGACTTCTATCGTCCTCATCTAAACAACCATCGTTATCATCATCTGGATCACCTGCATCACANAATCCATCTTCATCTAGATCATATCCATCAAATAATACATTGAATTCACCAGATGAGCAATCATCACAGGTATCACCATCTGTATCTGAACAAACTTCTGAATTATTATCATCACTGTCCACATCATCCAACGCTCCATCATTGTCATCGTCACTATCACCTAGGTCACAAAGAAGATCTGAATCAAAATCGAAGCCATCATTTGCTACATCGTAGCTACCAGATGAGCAATCATCACAGGTATCGCCATCATTATCAGAGCATACATTTGGATTATTATCATCACTGTCCANATCATCTAACGCACCATCGTTGTCATCATCAATATCACCTACATCGCAAAGCCCATCTTCATCGTAATCAAATCCATCATCACTTGAACGGTTTAAGCCAGATGAACAATCATCACATCCATCTGCATCTATATCTGAACATACAAAGGCGTTATTATCATCACTATCTTCTTCATCCAATGCGCCATCATTATCATCATCACTATCACCTAAGTCGCACATTCCATCTGCGTCATAATCAAATCCATCATCTAAAACATTGTACTCACCTGATGAACAATCATCACATCCATCTGTATCTATGTCAGAGCAAACATTTGGATTTAATGGCTCTTGGTCATCATTATCAAATACTAAATCATTATCGTCATCAGTATCGCAATCATTCGCATTACCATCTTCATCTGAATCTGGACTAAATACNATAGGGTTGTTATCAACACCATCTAAACATCCATCATTGTCATCATCAGCATCACAGGCATCTCCATCTAAATCATCATCTGTATCTAACTGATCTGAATTTGATACATCAGGGCAATTATCTTCATCACCACAAACACCATCTTGATCAATATCGTTGATCGGATCNTANGGACAACNATCATCAGCGTTAGAAACATAGCCTAGAGGTTGAGTACANGAATATAACCACTCATCTTCATCTCCTAAACCATCCTCATCTATATCATAATAGAANGCGGTTGTACCAGGACCATTGCAAACGCCGCAATCATCGTATGGATCGATTCCAGTATCTGGGCAGTCTACCCACTGATCACAATCATTTGAAAATCCATCACCATCTGAATCATCGCTCCAGACATTTTTATTTAAATCGTTATCGTCTAAACATCCATCGTTATCATCATCAGGATCTNCATCTGCACATAATCCATCACCATCCAAATCATTTAATGCATCCAAATAGCAGCTATCGCAATCATCTGAAATTTCATCTCCATCTGTATCATTACTAAATACTAGTGCATTATCGTCTTCTTCATCTAAACATCCATCGTTATCATCATCATTGTCACCTAGATTACAAGCTCCATCAGTATCAGTGTCTAAACCATCATTTGATACATCATATTGACCAGATGAGCAATCATCACAATCATCACCATCCGTATCTGAACATATATTAGCATCATTATCTGATGAATCATCAGCATCTAATGCGCCATCATTATCATCATCACTATCACCTAAGTCACATAATCCATCTGCGTCATAATCAAATCCATCATCTGAAGTATTGTACTCACCCGATGAGCAGTCATCGCAGTCATCACCATCTATATCTGAACATACATTTGCATTATTATCATCACTATCTACATCATCTAATGCTCCATCATTATCATCATCACTATCACCAGCATCACATAAACCATCTTCATCATAATCAAATCCATCATTTTCTATATCAAAACTGCCTGATGAACAATCATCACAATCATCACCATCATTATCAGAACATACATTAGCATCATTATCTGACGAATCATCAGCATCTAATGCTCCATCATTATCATCATCACTATCACCAGCGTCACATAATCCATCTTCATCATAATCATACCCATCGTCTGAGGTATTGAACTCACCCGATGAACAATCATCACAGTCATCACCATCCGTATCTGAACATANATTTGGATCGTTATCATCACTATCATCTTCATCCATTGCACCATCGTTATCATCATCNCNNTCACCNANNTCNCANANTCCATCNNCATCATAATCANATCCATCATCTGAAGTATTGTATTCACCTGATGAACAATCATCACAATTATCATTATCATCATCTGAACAAACCAACCCATTTAATGAATCTGAATCATCAACATCAACAACACCATCATTATCATCATCATTATCACAGTCATTTGCCGTACCATCATTATCAGTATCAGGACTCCAAGTAAAAGTATTGATATCACAATTTTCGTCAGAATCATTTGATGTTCTAAAATATGCAAAACCTCCACCATTATTACCTTCTGTCCAAGATGTAAATGTAAAATCAAAATATTGATCATCTAGCACACTATACATAGATAATCCACCATATGCTTCATTAAACCAAGTCGCTGCCTTAAAAGGTTGCCAACATGTCCAAGCAGAAGGAACCTCAGAAATACCAAGTTCTTGTGCTACATCAGTTATTTCCATACATAGGTCAACAAAAGGTTTATATTCAGTTTGAGGATTATCTGTTGTACCAGCAGCCCACAGGGTATGTGCTGGTGATTCTCCTGAATAATAAGTTCCATTATAACTATCTTCAAAAGCAGCATTATAAAGTGGCTTATTATTTTGTCTAGTTAACCAAACATTATCAGTGATACGATCTTGATTTTCCTCTAAAGTCCAATCTGCATAATTTTCTTTTTCAAAGTATAGAGTTTCACCACTCGTTGAGGAACCTATACAATCTAAACATCCATCATTATCATCATCTGGATCACCAATATCACACAGTCCATCTAGTTCATTATCTGGTCCATCATCTGATAAATCAAATTGCCCAGATGAACAATCATTACATCCATCAAAATCTAAATCTGAACAAATAAATGCATTACTATCATCAGTATCATCTGCATCTAAAGATCCATCATTATCATCATCAGGATCACCCAAATCGCATAATCCATCATTATCATAATCAAATCCATCGTCAAGTTCATTATAGATTCCTGATGAGCAATCGTCACATAAATCTTGATCAGTATCAGAACAGACAAATGGATTATACGGATCTGAATCATCTATATCTAAAATAGTATCATTATCATTATCTGGATCACCNNCATCNCATATACANTCTTNNTCNTNATCAGNACCNTCATTACANGGATCATAAGTTCCANATGAGCAATCATCACANGTNTCNTCNTCNNTATCTAAACANANAAATNTNTNNAANGGATCTGAATCANNTNNATNNNNAATANNATCATTATCANNATCNNNATCACAATCATCNTGCANNTCCATCANCATCNGTNTCAATNCTAAAACTNNATTGATTTNTATCATCTCCANCACAATCTAAATCNATACATCCNTCATTATCNTCATCGCAATCACAAGCATCACCATCNCCATCTTCATCATTATCTGACTGATCTAAGTTTGATACTTCAGGGCAATTATCTTCATTACCACAGATTCCATCAACATCAATATCATTATTAGCGTCATTAGGACATTCGTCAGAGCAATCAACAACCCATCCACTTTCAATCAAGCCACTACAATTATAATCTATCTGACCAGCACCTAAACCATCATTATCACTATCAAAACAAAAATCTAATAACTCAGAATCACCATTACATAAACCCGCACAATCGTATGCTCCACCAAAATCAAAACGATCATTGTAATAAGAACAATCTATACCCGTATTTCCAGAGCAACATTCACCACATTCATCAATTTCAGCTAATCCGTTAAAATCTTGATTGCAATCAATTGGAGTTGCTGGCACAGTNACACATCCGGGACCATAAATATCTAAATTTGAACCTGTTGTATTACCACCAATGATAACATCATTTATACATAGGTCTCTTTCTGCACCAAGATCAAAGGAAAGAGTAGCTAATTGACCTTGACCTGAAGGCAACGATCCTCCACTTGCATAAAAACCAACAACATTACCTGTTTGTGGCAATAAATTAAAAAATTCTACATCNGAAAAACTACCATCTTGTTGAATTGTAACTCCAGATACATTAAACTGAAACCCAGCGATATCTGTATTACTCTCATAATTAATTTCAAATGTCCCATTTACCTCATTGACATTATCGATTGATAAATAAACGTGACCATCTGAAACTATAATACAATCTGTTTGATTTGCTTCTATAGAAACNCCAGAAACTGGAGATCCCAACAAAATATCATTGATGCATAAACTAATATCATCACCAAGATTGTAATACAAAGTAGCAAGAACGCCTTCTCCAGGAGGCAATGTCTCACCGCTTAAACTGAAAACTGCTACCACACCTGTTTCTGGATTAAAGTTAGGATAGCCTAAATCTGATTCCACATTTGTTAATTCAGCACCAGATACACTAAACTGGAAACCTGCAATACTTACATTGCTTAAGTATAAAACATCAATAGAGCCTTGACCTTCAACAAATTCTCCCAATGTTATACTAGCCTGATATGCTTGGTCGAATACACATGATCCATCATCAGAAGTTGCATTTGAATTATAATTCAATGCATCTTCATCAGTACAACCCGANATCTCATAATCGCAGGAACCATCATCAGAAGTTGCATTTGGATTGTAGTTCAATGCTTCTTCATCAGTGCAACCCAAAACTTCAACTGATTGTGTAATACATTCACCGGTATCACAAGGATTTTGTTCATAATTTGGATCGCTACAATCGCTTGGTTGATTATTAATATCACTACAGGCACCACAAATANTTTCACCACTGTGAGTTGTTAATTTAGCATAAGAAAAACAAGTTTCATCTTCAATGGAGTTGTATTTTAAAAATCCTAAAAGTCCAGAACCAGCGGGTATGTGGCCTCCCATAAGATTGAAACCTAAGACCCTGGATTGTGTGGATGATATCATAAAATTATATGTCGATATATCTCCTCNATAAACTTCATCAATATCTATACCTGACAATTCAAATTGGAAACCTTTTATATCTTCATCACTTGAGTAAAAGATTTCAATTGTTTGATCTAATTCATTAACATCGCCAAATGTAATTGATCCAGATTGCGTAAAAACAATACTGAAGCTTAAAATTATAGCAAGGCTTAAATAAAATCGTTTTAAATGTGAATAAAATGCCTCTTTCAAGTTAAAAAGATTGTAACTCAAAATTGTATCCTCCATAGAACTAAATTTATTTTTCATAAATAACTGTTTATTTTATATAAAATATTTATTTTAACATGTGACGTGAATTACATTTTTGATAATAAAATGACTTTACTGACAAATTAACATCAGCTTCAATTATTNAAACAAAAATAGAGTAAAAAAGGTCAATAATCCGCATTTTCAACCCTTGTTAGAAGGCACTCCCCTCTAAAATATAAACTCTTTCATCCGCACAAAAGCTAAATAATATAGTATTAATTTTTTTGTTTACCAACAGTTTTATTTGTTAAATGTGTATAAGGAGGGTTAGAATGAAAAGAAAGTCCTATTCAAATATAAAAGAACTAAAAAAGAATAGACGTGTTTGAACACATCTATTCTTTTTCATAATTGCTTATTTCATTAATACCATTTTTCTAACTTTAGTTTCACCTGACATATCAAATCTCATAAAATATACACCAGACGCAAATTGAGTAGCATCCCATTTGATAGAATAATTGCCAGCCATTTTAACTTCATTTATCAGTACATCTACCTCATTACCTCTGATATCAAAGACCCTCACATTTAAATGTGATTCTTGTGGTATCACATAATCAATTGATGCAACTGGATTAAACGGATTGGGATATACTGAACTAATTTCAAATTGTTCCGGAACAATATCAAAATTGACATCAATATAACTATCACCTGAAGCAGCAATAATATTTACAATTTCAAAATCATTTTGTGTTGTAAATATCATTCCATCTTTTGGATAAACTGCTACGACTCTTGTCATTGAATTATCGAATGTTTTAGATCCATTTAAATAAATGTTATCNTTGAACTTCAACTCAAAATCATCGTTATGTAAAATCTCAAACTGCAAGGCAACTACTCCATTTGACTCTATTCTTAATCCATCAGAGCTTTGAAATAAATTTACATTTTGAACTGATCGAGCAGCTATATCATCATATAAGATTTCATTAACAACCCATATGACATCAATAATATCAACAGTCGAGGATTGATCAGCATCAGCTTTCTCAAGTGAGCATTCTGATAAGCTACAATTATCAGTGTAAGGATCGTAACAAGGATCTATATCAAGTATAACAGGAATCATCATGATTAAGTCAGTTATGTCAAGAATATCGTCAGCATTGACATCACCATAAGCTTGATAACAATCATCACACTCATTACCAATCATGTCAAAATCGTAATCATCTTGATTTAAATTTGGAATATCAACACAGTTGTCAATATCTCCACAAACACCATCCTGATCTATATCATCATCGGCATCAAAATCACAGATGTCACAGTCGTTAGCATTACCATCTAAGTCTGAATCTTCACTAAATACCAGTGGATTATCATCTTCAGTATCTAAACATCCATCNTTATCATCATCAGTATCACACGCATCACCTTCTGTATCACCATCTGTATCTATTTGATCTTCATTTGAAACTAATGGGCAGTTATCAACATCACTACATATCTCATCACCATCAATATCGTCATCAGNATCAAAATCACATATATCGCAATCATTAGCGTTACCATCTAAGTCAGAATCTTCACTGAACACCAATGGGTTATCATCAATACTATCTTCACATCCATCATTATCATCATCAGTATCACACGCATCACCTTCTGTATCACCATCTGTATCTATTTGATCTGAGTTTGCTGTGTCTACGCAGTTGTCAATATCTCCACAAACACCATCCTGATCTATATCATCATCGGCATCAAAATCGCAGATGTCACAGTCATTAGCATTACCATCGCCATCCATATCTTCACTGTAAACAAATGGGTTATCATCAATACTATCTTCACATCCATCGTTGTCATCATCGATGTCACAAGCATCACCTTCTGCATCATCATCTGTATTCAATTGATCTGAATTTGCAACATCTGGGCAGTTGTCTACATCACCGCAGACACCATCACCATCTATATCATCATTAGGATCAAAATCACAGATATCACAGTCATTAGCATTACCATCTAAGTCTGAATCTTCACTAAATACTAGTGGGTTATCATCTTCAGTATCTAAACAT
>NZTO01000019.1 GCA_002703375.1 Fidelibacterota bacterium
TTCTTACAGAATTTCTAAATTCACTTTCAATAATTTGATTAGATCCCGGTGCAGCTCTTTCAAGAGGCGTGTATGGTGCACCAGTTTGATACAAGTGCGTCACAGACAACAAAACACCATAGGGCAAAAATGTAGATAAAGATATACTTGCGTCGTGGGTTCTATCGTAAGACATGAGATATTCTTCCGCAGGAGCGTCAACCTCTACATTGCCAACTTTTGACCAAGCATACTCTTGATTTGACTTAGCTTCTGACCAGGTATATTGCAAATTAACATTCACAGGCAAGCCTCGAGTCTGCAACATAAAATCGATTCCTTGAGCTCTACCGAAATCATAATTCCTCATAACCCAATAATCTTGAGTTCCAGATCTATATTTCTGCGTGGAGGTTAATTGATCCATATTTTTAACCCAAGTCCCTAAATTAAATGCAATATGTCTATTCATTTGAATATTAATTGAATATTCATATGACTCAGTCCTAGCTGGAGTCATACTAGGATTACCTACTAATGCATTATCAGTTTGGAAAAGATTAAAAGGATCACCCAAATTATTTGTATTAACATAGATATTCATAAAAACTGGATTTTGATAATAAACACCATAATTAAATGTAAACGTTGCTTGATCTGTTATAACGTGGCTAAAACCTATTCTTGGGCTTAACCTTAAAAGAGACTCTGTATCAGTAAATAAAACCTGCGCATTGGCTATACCAGCATCTGTGCCAATAGGCTCAATTGCATCTACAAAAGGCTCACCATAAGTATAAACATCATCATCGATTCTATCTTCGAATTGCTCATATGGCTCGCCTTCATCAAAAACACCGTTTCCATTTTCATCATAAAAATCCCATTCACCATTATTATCTGTACTTAACTGATCCCAAGTCCCATTATCTATTGCATCATTATAGTAATAAGGTAAATATGGTGAAATCTCATATTTAGGATTTGCCCACAACCTTGTTTTAAAATTTGTGTAATCAAATCTCAAACCTGCATTAATTACCATCCAAGGCACTTCAAATGTGTTCTGAATATATCCTGATAAATCGTATGGCTCTCTTCCCACATCCCATTTAGAATTATCATTGGCATCATCATAAGGCTCGGATAGCAATGGATCCCAAACTCCATTACCATTCCAATCTTCAAAAATTTCCTGTGGGTCCCAGACACCATTGCCATAAGAACTTAACCAACCAACCTCATTATCACAAATAAGATCTCCATTAGCATCATAACCACAATCAGTAAAAGACTCATTTGCATCCCAAGTTCCATTACCAAAACTGTTTTGCCATCCATTGTCTCCTTGACATATTGGGTTATTACTATCATCAAAACCACAATCTACAAATGGTTCAGCCGCATCCCAAATGCCATTACCTTCATCGATAAATATTTCGTCCTCATCGCGAACACCATCTTTATCTATGTCCATAAATATCTCATCATTATTCCATATTCCATCGCCTAAATCCTGATACGGCTCTGTAACACTCTCCGACCAAGTCTGATCTCCGTTATAATCATCCCAAGCCTCAGCAAACTCTTGAACAAAAGGATTTTCTGACCAAGGAGATTGCACCTCATAATATTCAAGCAAATGCCTTTTATAATCCAATCCGACTCTTAATTTCCATTTTGAGGTAAGCTGTGAAGTTGCATCGATACGAATCTCATTAGTAATAGCACTTGAAGATGAAAAATAAACATCACTTCCCCCAAATGCTCTCTGCTCATTGTAACCTAAATAATAATAATCTCTGTGAAATGAGTTATCTGAGCCAAAAAAACCAAAACCATTATCACCAAAATATTCATTAGGATTATCTGATGATAATTCCATCCAATTTTTACCATANCCNGTATAATTCTGAAAATTTTCATACATTTCAGGTGTCAACCAGTATGAGCCGTCCCTTACAACAGCCTTTTCAACAAGAACTGGTCCAGTCCAACTTTCATTACCATCTGCATCCAAAAAGGGCTCTCCTGGATCGTANAATTCATTAAAATTTTCATCCAAGAAAGGTTCGGTATCACTCCAATTATAGTTACCAGGAGTTTGACCATAATACCATCCACTCTTAGGATCCTTGTTTGTATATTCGATACGACCGTTTATATACTCNTANGGNACAACATCAGAATTATTTGGATCAGAATATCTAGCTTCTTCAGTAAGTGCAAAAGGATATATATCACCGGCAGGATACCTCCATTCAAACCAATCAGGATATCCATCTCTGTCACTATCTTGCCATCTTACACCTTGAAACTGTCCTTGGTCAAATCTAGAAAACCTCAATGTATAAAAAGTTTTATCATTAATAGAATGATTTATTTCCAAGGCTATTCTTTCTGTATCTCTAAACAATTCATTCTGACCTTCATCCCAATATAAAAAATCTGGATCAAAAATCTTTCTATGATTTTCAACGACCCAATAAGACAAATTAGTTCTAACCTTACTTATTGGCTTCCACGTTAATTTTGTAAACAAATCAGTCGTATTGTCAAAACCAAAACCCCTAAAACCTGAAACATCATCCCAACGCTCGACTCTATGATTTGGATTGTTCAATGGATCCCAATTTGGATCATTTGGATCATATACATTGTCATCAAATTCTAACACTCTATAAGTTTTATCAGTTTTTTGACCAGATACCCAAAAGGTTAAGTTTGGAACAGCAGGTACCGGACCTCCAAAACCAATATTAGTATCGTGATAATTTCTNAGCCTATCATAATCTGAACCAATAGCCTCACCTATTGAGCTTGTTTCATACTTAGTCTTGTAAACATATTCGCTTTTTCCAGTNGATGTATGATAATTTGACAAAGCAGACATTGCATCACCATACTCAGCACTNAATCCTCCAGGCTGCCAATCCCACTCTGAAATTGCAAACAAATTCAATCTAGTCCCAGAGCCAATACCTCCATAAATGGGATTTCTAATATACATCCCGTCAATCATATACGCTATCTCGCCTGCACGACCACCCCTAACGTGTATTTCCTCAAGACCTCTTTCTTCATGACCTGGTATACCCTGAGCTTTACTTTCAACCCTCACAACACCGGATTGCAAACTATATAAATCAGATGCACTTCTAATCGGAAGAGATTGAATAGATTCAGATGACATTGTAACTTTTTTAGCTGTAACATCCTTCTCTACCATTTGACGCTCACTTGTAACTGTGACCGCATCACCTTGTACCGCACTTACTTCCATGCTGAAGTTAAGCCATATAGTTTGATCCATGACAATCTCAACATCTTTAACAATTGATTCTTTATAGCCAATAACCATGCAGTGAACATCATATTTACCAACAGGAATATTTAGTAAGATATAGTTACCATCCAAATCTGCCATAGTACCTTGACCTGTTTCCTTAACAAATACTTGAGCACTTGCCATTGGCTGCCCTGTTTCATCAACAACCTTACCCCTAACCGTACCATCTGTTCCTGAAAATGCAATACTTGAAAATATAAATAATATAGATAAAATATTTTTCATTAATATGACGTTCCTATCTTTTGTATACCAACTGATCTGAATTTCTTGTAAGGATTAAAATCTGTTTCAGATCGCTTATCAAGATCATTCAACTTAACTTTTTTAGAATTACTCAAGAAATTTCTTAGCGGCTCGCCATTAGACACAATCTGACTTCCTGAATTGGATCTAAATTCACTCATCATCATTCTAGAGTAAGGAATCCAATCTTCATCACCCCAAGAATAAAACACCTCATCCTTAACAATAGAATAGTCTTTAGCAAGCCAAGTAATATTCATTTCATTATAAGTTATACCTGTACCTTTCATTTCCATATTCATAACTCTTGTAATTTTAAAACATTCGTCTTTGAAGAAAAAATGTGGCTTATCTCTCAATTCCTCTCCTTCATCCCAGATACCATTTCCCTGATTATTATAATTTGGATTTTCTTCCCATTCATCAGCATCTATAACTCCATCATTATTAGCGTCAAGAACAATATATTCACAAACAAGACCATCATCTCCGCATTCCGCACTACAATCATTATACTTTTCATCATCAATCCAATAAAAACCATTATCAATACAAGATTGCTGCAATTCATTGCTTGGCAAACCTTCATTTCCAACACAATAACCAGCATCCCAAATACCATTATACATCTCTACACTAACTGTATCTCTCTCAACTTGATAGTCTTTTGAAATATAATAAATTGCATGTTCTGTTGTATCAACCTCAAATGTTTGGACGTGCTCTCCATCTCGAAAATACTCACCCCCTTGAAGATAAAACAGAGACTCTCTAATACCTTCCTCCTCAAACCAAAACCCATAACTTCCTTCAGGACCAAAAAAATCATACATGGTTGGATCAGCTTCTTCAGACTCTTGTATATTCCATAAACCCACATAATTAAAATAACTAGGAAAAGTATATTGATTAATACCTTCGGAGTCTCTATTAAACAAGTGATAATCATAAACAGATCCAGATTGCGTCTTAGCTAGATTGTAATCTGAAACGTCATCAAATTGTGATTCAAAAATAACGTGATTTGTAACAACTTCTTCAGCTGACTCTATATTTGTAAAACTTGAGGTTTTATAATATTTATAATCTGGGATTTGAACAAGGATTGTATCTACAATATCACCATTTTCATCAAACAAAATATCGCCTGGGTATATAGTCAACAGCTCCATAGGAATAAAAGAATCATATTCCATATCTCCATCATAGTCAATAAAGGGCTCGCCATCATCCCAAACACCATTATTATTTTGGTCAGTAAAAGTATCTGGCTGATCATAAATTAAATTGCCTAAATCCTCAAACACTTCGCCTTCATCATAAATTCCATTATTATTTGAATCAGTATAAACCTCACCAACATCATACTGACCATTACCTAAATCAGTAAAATCTTCGCATTCGCTCGCTACCGTACAAGTACCACTTGACCAGTCTCCACCATATGTATCACACGCGCTTTCATCATCAGCTTCAACAACTACATTTTGGTCACATATTTGATTATTGTTTAAATCTGTAAAATTCCAAACACCGTCACCAATATCAACAAATACCTCACCAACATCATATTGACCATTTGGCACATCTGTAAAATCTTCACAGGAATCATATTGACCATTTAATACGTCTGTGTATTCCTCGCAGGAATCATATTGACCATTTGGCGTATCAACATAATCTTCACCTTGATCCCAAACACCATTAGCCCTATCAACAAACTGCTCACCTTCATCCCATTGTCCATTGCCTATATCAGTAAAATCTTCTCCTGGATCCCAAACGCCATTTAAAACACCAGAATCAACAAAATCTTCACAGTCATCGTATACTCCATTTCCGATATCAATAAAATCTTCAGCCAAATCATATTGTCCATTAAAATTTAAGTCGGAAAAACTCTCTCCTTCGTTCCAATACCCATTGCCAACATCTGTAAAAGTTTCAGCCAAATCCCATACACCATTTCCATTCACATCATCAAATGTTTCAACAGTATTACAATACTCTGGACAAACTACGCTGACGGGACTATCTCCTAAGGTTACAGCATTAGTACATATCAAAAAAGAAGGTATTCCTTGCGTGATCAAATTATCAATCGCTGCATCACAATCTGCAAACTCGTCTGACGAGTATGTATTTACATAATCGCAAATTCCATTACCATTTAAATCATCAAAGGTCTCTGTTGGACTCCAAGATCCATTTCCATCAGAATCTATAAAGATCTCGCCGTCATTCCAAACACCATTGCCAAGGTCAGTAAATGGCTCATCATCATCCCAAACACCATTACCTACATCAGTAAAATCTTCTCCATCATCATATTGACAATTACCAATATCAATATAATCCTCACCATCATCGTACTGACAATTACCTACATCTATAAATTCTTCCCCAGCATCCCAACTGCCATTAGCCACATCTTCATACTCTTCACCATCATCCCAAACACCATTGCCAATATCAACAAAAACCTCTCCAACATCATACTGTTGATTATTGTTTAAATCACTATATGGCTCTGGATCTGGATCATAAACTCCATTATTATTTAAATCAGTAAAGTACTCTGACCTGTATGATGTCAACAAGTTATCCATCTTCTCACCCAAAACTGTTTCGCCTTCTTCATTTACATATGAACTAAACAACAAATCAGTTCCAATAACAACCATTGTATCAACTACAAATTCGTAGGACAAACCGCTTTTATCTTCTACATCAGGAACCTGAATTAATCCAGTTGAGTCTGTATAATAAGGTACCATTGAACCATCAGAAAAATAAGGAAAATCTGTGTCCACAAGTTGATTGATCGAATCTAATCTTTCTTGAAAAATTGTATCTATTAAAGCTGAGTTCGTATAACTATAAGTAACTGTAGTATCCCATTCCACCGTATCAATTAGCATATAATTTGATGCAATATCGTCTTCTGAAAAAATTGATTTTTGAAAATTATTTGTGTAATAGTCATTTGCAAAAACCTGAGATATAGCTGGACCTGTTTGCAACTCAATCTCTGGCAATAATTTCAACTTAGTAGAATAAACAACATATCTATAGTCGTCACCACTTACCTGCTGCCATTTAAGTGAATCAATTGTACTTTCAGGGCCATTGATTTCAAAATTAAATTCCCTAGATACAACCTCTTGCGATGTTGAAGATTCTGTAATTTGAGTAAGATCATCTGCGTCAATTGAAGCCTGTAATGAATCAGGAGATACAGTTACAAAAAAATCAGGATACGTTGTAAAATTTATAGTATCTTCCTCTGGCTTAAAAACTGCACCTAAAAATAAATGTTGATACTCATACTTTAGAAATTTTACATTTATATTTTCATTGAAATCATAAAAGTAATCATCATAGGTACCAGTATCAGATAGACTATTGTCACCTAGTGTATCTTCAAGATTAGATGGCTGTGGATTATCAACATCAAGAGATGAGACACTTTTTTCTTCACAACTAAAAATAAAAAAGGATACTACAAGAATAAAAATATTTTTTTTCATAACAAATTCGGGTTTTTACGATTTTATTAACTAATTAACGCATTATGAGCATTAATTTCATCCGCCTTGATTACAAAAACCAGTTTAGACGCGTAAAATGGCTAAGGTAATTGCTCTAAAATTACTTTGATTTTTAGTAATTTTTCAAGCAATTTTTATTAAAAATTAAAAACCCCTCTTTCGAGGGGTTTTTAAATCAGACTGCGGATTTACTCCAATTTATTTCATTAACATAAGTTTCTGCGTAGAAACATTCTGTCCAGATTCTACTTTAACAAAATATATGCCACTCGATATATTATATGCATTCCATCTAACAGTATGATAGCCAGCAGTTTTAAACTCATCTAATAAGGTTTCCACTAATTGACCATTAATGTTAAAAATTGATATTTTAACATTATCTGAGTTCGGAATAGCATAATCTAAGTTAGCTATTGGATTGAATGGATTGGGATATGCAGCACTTACACTGAAATGAGTTGGTATGTCAACTGAATCATAAGCAAGCGGAGAGCTTCCACCAATCTGAATTATAATTTCTCGATTATTAATATCTGATAATATAACTGATTCTTCTATCTTCATATCAAAATATTGATCATCAATATGTAAGAAAATATTATGATCTGGAAGGCCAAGAATAGCATCGAATTGATTCCAGGATAATTGAACTTCATCATTGGCATTCCATGCTTCGATACTGTCAATTCCTTCATCAGCATATGTGTTTGTAGAAATATGCCAATAGTTTGGTTCACCCAAACCAGAATAAGGCCTTATATCTCTGTAGAATTCAACTTCAGAAACTGAATTGCCATTTTCATCTGGTGGACTACCTGCCCAATCAGATCTATCAAAAAATAAATCAATATATTTATCTCCCAAAGGAGCAGGAATATCATACTCATCTTCACCATATTTAAATCCTATATTTGCTGAATCAGACAAACCAACTGAAATAAAGTCTCCTGCTGACCCATTAGATAAACCTCTTGCAACAAGATTTAAAGACCACGTATCAGATCTACTTTCTCTTTGAACAATATCTTCTTCAACATGAGGTCTAAATTTCAACTCTAGATCTCTTGAAGCATGTAGCCAATAACCTTCCCAAGGCACTACTTGATCTACACTTTGATATGTTGAAATACTATTATTCCATCCGTGAATTTCACTTTGCACAAATCCAAAATTGACTGCTTCTTCCCATGTATAAAATTGATTAAAAGATTTTATCCATAATTTATCCTTATCAATTGAAGAAACTAACATATTAGAAATCAGATTCCATCCATCCTTTATATTCAAGGTTGCATTTTGCTGAAAAGCATTTGGATCAGGATAATCAACTACCCCACCTTTCAATGTCACACCACTTGATTGAAATAATGACAGAATATAACCTTTGCCATGCTGAAATGGAAATACATCCCCAAAATTTGTCGGGAACTCACCATTTTCGTTATAAATGTACCAATCTGTTCCAAAATTACCCAAATTTTGATCTGTACCTAGATTATAAATCATATCATTTGCATAAATGATATCATCATCATTTATTTCTCCATCAGCATTAACATCAGACCAATTTATTTCATCAGATAAATCCAATGGACATCCTATCAAACTCCACTCGTCAGGAAAACTTCTACTTAATAAATTAGTTGATAAAGTAAATCTGTTATCACTAATGTCAGTATATGAAACATGATTAGAAATACCATTGATATCCTCAATTGTTAATCTTATTTCTACTTTATTCATTTCAATATCTTCAAGATCAAAAATACTTATGTAAGCCTTATTGGATTCAGTTAAATTGCTGTAATCTTCAGTATACCATACAATATTTTCACCATTAGATGGATAACCAAACTCTCCTATTCGATATTCAATAAATATTTTATCAATATACGAAGCTTCAGGATCTGGCTCTGGCTCTTGAACTTCTCCACTTGGAGAAATATCTCTAAACCATCCATCAGTTATTTCCCACTCAACACCAAACTGCTTTCCCTTTGTATATATTTCTGCTCCGTTTGGAGACAAAATATTAACAGTAGGTAAAATTGCTGTATAAATACAACTAGTTGGTGATGGATAACTAGATATACCTGAACTATTGATAGCTGTTACAAAATAACAATATTCAGTATCGGGGTCTAGATCCTCATCAACAAAATTTGGATATGTCCTTATATAGTCACCTGTATACGAACCATCTCCATTTTTATCCCAGTCATTTGACTCACCATTAGTACTTGAGTAAAATATATCTCCAGTGTCCCAAACTCCATTATCATTCCAATCTGTAAATGGTTCAGGAGGATCATAAACACCGTTTCCTAATTGCTCGTCCCAACCATCATCATTTTGACATATTAGATCATCACTTGAATTATATCCACAATCAATAAATTGCTCAGCATCATCCCATTTACCATTACTATTAGAATCAACAAAAGGTTCGCCTTCATCATATATTCCATTTAATTCATCAGGATCAATATCCTCATCATCCTCATCACCCACACAAATAGTTAAATCTATATTACAATCAATAAAATCCTCAGCATCATCCCATCTACCATTTGCTTTATCTATATCAAAATTTGAATCTCCAGAGCATATTGGATCTGATTGAACGTTACCATCATTATCAAGAACATAATAACAATCTATAAAATCCTCTCCTTTATTGTATCTTCCGTCGCCCATATAATCTTGCCAATAAGGACTGTCATCACATATAAACCTTGTGTCTTCATCATCATCAATGTTTTGTTCATCATAAAAACAATCAGAAAAAGGCTCATCTGGATCATATTGATTATTACCATAAATAGCAATCCATCCTTCATTAGGAGTCCAACTATCGTAGTTTTCACAATCATCTGTTAAACATTCTAATTCACATATTTTTTGATCATTGTATATTCCACAATCAATATATAAATCATCATAATCAGGATTCAACAAGTAAACACCATCTTGCAAACCATCTACCCAAGCTGAAAATGTTTCAACCAATTGCCCATTCCTATACAAATTATATTTATCTACAAATCCTGGCTTACAATCTTCCTCAAAACTAGATCTATCTAAACAATTTTCATCCATGTTATTGATTTCCCAATCAATATCAATTGAGTACAATGATCTTGTCAAAGTTGGAGCTGATGGCTTTGATGGAGGTTCTTCATCTAAAATAGTAATAGTGACGGAATCTAATGCGCACCCATCATACGTTGTTTCGTTCCAAGTACCAAAATATGGATTATATTCATTTTTAGGATAACCATCATATGCATCACAAACTTCGAGATAATATGTATGAGTGCCAGGCTCCAAATCCAGATCAGCAATTGGCCCTTCAATGAAATCAGATGAATTTTCTGATGAATACCATTTATACGTCAGGTTATCTCTCCTATACTCCTCTCCTACACCATCTCCCAAATCAGACGTATATTCACCATTATTATCATAATCAATAAACTCTAAACCACCATCAAAGATATTATTACCTTCTAGCGCAGTCTGAGGACTAGCACAATCAGAATAGTAAAAGTTTCTATAAATTGGATTATAACAGCCATCACCTTCAGGATCATAAATTTCATCTCCACTATCGTATAAACCATCAGGACCATAAAAACTAAATCCTTCTTCATCTTCATCACAGAGACCATCAACACCGCAATCATAAAGACCAAGTATATCTGGATCGTAAGATAAATTTTGAGTCACAAAATTTCCGTTATCAATTAATACCCACTCACCATTTACATACATTCCATCTGAAAGGGGAAGAGTAACTGGATGAGTTTCTGAAAATTCATCTAAATACCACGTTTGATCACTGCCAGCATCAACCATTGGCTTTGAATTTTGCTCATGCAAGACCTTAATTTCAATTGATGTAAGATCTTGAGCACCATAAGTATCTGTAACAGTTAATAAAACAGTAATAGAATCAGCTTCTCGATCAATTGCTAAGTTTGAACCAGAATAAGGATCACCACTATCCCATATCCCATTTGAATTCAAATCAAAAAACGTTTCAAACAAGTCAAACATACCATTTTGATTTAAATCATTGTAAGGCTCAGGCGATCTTCCTGTAGTCCAATTGAAAAATATTTCATCTTCTTGGGCCTGCATTTCTTCATTGTTTTCATAGGGAACCAAATTATCAGATGAGCCTATTTCTGCACCTGATATAACTCCATCACCATTTAAATCAATATCAGCTCCTACCAATCCAACGGTTGCCATATTTGTTCCAGGATCTCCATCATGAGGTATCCTCCAACTTGGACCTTGGATATTATTTTCAGCTGACCAGTCAAAACAAATTGATTCTGTATTATCATATTGACTAACTGAATAATCACACTCCCAATCTCCATCACACAATACTATAACAGGAGCATCACTACAATTGTAAGAAAATGGACTAATATTAGCTGTCGGGGCAACATTGCCTTCTTGATTTACAGTTATCGTTACATTTTCTGGATATGAATGATTTGCACTNTCAGCTGGCCAACCCTTTAAATATGTATCTTTCGCTCTTAACTCAAACTGATAAACTTTCTGAATNTCTCCATTTGGAACNACAGCATCAAAATAAGGTTGAACATCACCACCGTAGTAACANGATTCTCCAGAAGCTTCNTCCCATTCTGGAANATATTTTATGATTGTATCGTAANNTTCATCGCAAGTCGCATTACTATAANNACCATNATTAGAATCNTNACCATATTGCGGAATCCATTCTGGATTATCAATCCAATTNTTAANATCTTGNCATTGATCATCTGNACCATTGCAAANNTTTTCACAAATCAATTCATTTGAATTATTTGGNTNNTCACCACANTTAATAAAGTTTTTACTNTCTTTAGTATTTAAAAATACATTTGGACCTGAAATTTGCTGCCAATCAAAGTCTAATGCATCTTCNCCCTTTCCGTATTCTGGATCTGATGANGCATATCCATTNAGAAATATTCTTACATAATCATTATTTCCCTCCCATACTCCATTGCAAGCTGCCACATCACAAGATTCATTTCCATCTATATCCGTGCATTCTTCATCCGTATCCCAACATCCATTACCATTTGAATCTTCAAATATATCACCGCAACCATCACAGCCTATATCACTAAATTGTTCACTATATTCTTGAATGTCGTGAATAAAATTACCTTCTGTACCATTGGGATTATAATTTGGATGCCAATCGTCACCATTGGGATCAGGATTTTCTACAGGATCATAACCATCCTCATCTTTACTTGGAGTTCTATCACTACCATAATCTAAAAAAGTAAATTTTCCATCATTTTCTCCAGGCTCTCCAATATCCTCAGGGTCTCTAATTTCATTATTGTTTAAGTCAATGTAATCTAAAATATCATTTCCTTCTGTACCACTAGGGTTATCCACAGGATGCCAATCATCATTATTAGGATCAGGATTTAATGTGGGATGCCAACCGGGCTCATTTTGAGAAAGAAGTCCATCTAGACCATAGTCCCTAAAATCATAAGTGTTAGGTTGACCATCAATTCCTGTATCTTGAAAAGGTTCCATAGACATATGATAGTTGTCATGGGGAACAGTTTCATATTGATCATTACCTGCCGATGTTGTTGGAACTTCATTAACCCGAGTAGTTACAACTACTGTGTCCGACGGCAAACTCTCAACTCCAGTAAAAGAATAAATATCAGTAGGCAAAGCACTACTTTCCCCAGCATATTTTTCATTAACAGCTGTAACAACATATCTAAAATCAGTCTCAAAAATATACCTAGAATTATCAACCAACCATTGCTGATTAGCGTTGCCATTTTCTTCATAGGCATTTTCTTGATAATCATCTATAATTTTATCAAGAAAAGGAATCGCGCGAATATTTAAAGAACTATCAATATAACTAAATTGATCTGCATAAACTATACCCATAAAATCATATCTATTTTTTTTACAATAGTCTCTATCAATTTCTATCTCTGAATTATTTTCATCCAAAATAAAAGTACCACGCATTGTAGGAGACGGCTCTGTAACCATGTTTAACGAATCTACACGAGCTTCACTACAATTATCTATGAATTCTCTATACAATACCGTGGTTTCATCAATAATAGTTCCAAGAGTATCTTCTTCACCATAAAGTAATCTATAGATATAATAATGTGTTGCTGGGTATCTTGATTCTAATGTTTGACAACATTCCTCTGTCTCATCCCATTCTAATGTAACCCATGCCGCTGCAGGGTCGTCTTCAGGATTGTATGCTGAAGCTACTAAACCTGTAGGAATTTGAGGGGGTAGATTGCCAACAATGATGTCAATATTTTCCACTTCATTGGCAACACTTTCATATTCGATTATATTATTCCCGAACCAAGTATAATCTTGACTTTCACATGAGCTTTTATCATTTATAATATTTCCCTCTTCATCTTCGTATTGAGGGTTTATACTTTGTATATAATTTGTTCCGGTACCATCATCATCAAATTCAATATCTAAACATATATCTTCATACCAACTACAATCTCCATAACATGAATCATTATCGAGAATTTCATGACATAGCTCTCCAGTATCAATGGAATTATTTCCATTAAAATCAATATAACTATTCTGTAAGCCTAAACATCTAGGCATTTCAACTAGCTCATAAACACCATCCATAAGTACATATATAGGAAATTTTATTGGTGCTTTTGAATCTCCAAAATAGCTACCGTAGTCGTCAAATTTGAACTTTAACTCTACAGGACCATCCATATTAGATACAACCTCAGCGCTCCAAGTTTCTAAATTATCTGCAAGTTCTCTATACTCTCTTATATCTTGTGTATAATCTGTATATGGGGCCTGCCAATCATCATGTGGAAAATAAAACTGTATAAAATTCCCTGGATTAGGTGGAGGCTCTGGAAAATCTATCCCATCTGCATCAAAGCCATTTGTTGCCAAAGGAGACATTCCTAAATAATTTTGTAGATCATCTTCATAAAAAACTCCTAAACCCTCAATTGAAGCCTCTACAGTAACAGTCCAACCACTTGGCTCTAATGGGGTTCCACATAATTGATTTGACCATGAAGAATACTGCTTGGGAACAGTAGAACTCGCTCTCCAAACTGATCGAGCTACATAACAATATTCAATATTTGGTGTAACAGTTCTATCAGATATTGTTAAGTCATAGCTCGAAATAATATCTGGCTGTTCACCATTTGAAGTTCTCTCCAGTTCATAAGTATATTCAATATTATTATAATCTAAAGATGGAATAGATAACACTATCTCTAAAATTTCTTCGCCTTCAACTAAATTCACAACTTGAGGAGCAATTAGTGGATAAGTTTGATCACTATCAGAGTTGGACCATCCACCAACATTTCCACCAACATGGACAGCTCTAACCTTGTAAGAATATTGAGTGTCTGGATTCAAGTTTTGATCTATATAAGTTGTTGATAAACTATTCGTACTAATTATGATTTCTTGACTTTCTTCACCATCTTCTCCTATGAGTATCCTTGAAATTTCATAATGACTCAAATTTCCTAAAACTTCATTCCAACTTAACTCTATAGCTCCTCCATCTTCATCTAAATTATAGACAGTCGCAGTCAAGCCATCAGCGGGGTTGGGAACACATATACTCAAATCTTCAAACTCTTCACCACCATCATACTGACCATTACCATTTATATCATCGTAGACCTGCTCACCATTACAAATACCAACAGCAATTCCGTCACCATCGTCATCATAATTAAAAGCATATTCATCATTACAAACTAGACAACAATCAACTTCAAGACCAGTACTACCGCCAACGCAACCGCAATCATTTTCAAAAGCACTGCCATCGCAAACACCATCACAATCTAGCTGAGCTATGCCACCACACTCTCCCAAACAATCTACAACAGCATCTCCTCCACATTCACCTAAACAATCCTCAATAGCATCTCCTCCACATTCACCTAGACAATCTATCTCATCTCCACTACAACTACAATATCCATCAATTGGTTGGCCAGTACAGTCACAATAATCACTTGGTCCTTGACAATCACAAGGATCATCTACTGGGACAGTGTCGTCATTATCTGTACTAAATGCACATCCATCGCAATCCTGATCATTACCAGTCACTATAGCTAGCTTTTCTCCAAATAATCCGTGATAACTAAATAATTCATTGCTTGCAAAACCTGTCAATTCATCACCACTGACATTAACACAAACTGGGATCATGTTTGATATATCGAACATTACAAAATCAGGAATATCACCAGGCACTAAATAACCATCATCACCCTCATTGCCCGATCCCATCAGTGGAACAGTAATAACACCACCACCTAAAGTAATTTCTTGTAAATCAATAATATAAAATCCGACACATTGATCATCTTTAAATGCAGCTATAACATCACCTTCGTCAAGTGCTGATGACTCTAATGCATAATCGAATGTAACAGCTGATTCGTGAAATAAATAAAATGCTTGAAAGACCTGTTGATCAAAACACCAACCAGATTCTTCGTGGCATTGTTGAAGAGAGAATCCAAATGACATCAGTAATGTCATTATTAATAAAACCTTTTTCATTACTACTCCTGTAATTACACTTACTTATGATTTCTTTTTAAAACTATACTATCCCAAATATAGTTCTAACTTAAAAATACGCTTAAAGAAATTAAAAAAGAATGACGTAGATCAATTTTTTTACAAAAAAAAGCAGTCACCTTTTTTTATTTTAAAAAAAGCATCTGCATAACAAGAACACTGACAATAACGGCCATTATTATCAGATTTTGTCAATTAAACCCGCATTTCCCCTTCTTTAAGGGATCAATAATTACGATTCTTTTCAAAAATAGACAAGCTTTTTTTTAAAAAAACAATCTTATATAAAAAAAAGCCTCAACATTTGTTGAGGCTTTTTTTGTATCTTTTAAGTATTATACTTATTTCATCAACATTACTTTTTGGATTGAAGTATTTGAACCAGTAGTTACTTTAACAATGTAAACACCACTAGGTACATTTGCAGCATCCCAGGTAACATTATGATATCCTGCATTCATATATC
Source organism: Fidelibacterota bacterium (assembly GCA_002703375.1). Classification (GTDB taxonomy): domain Bacteria; phylum Fidelibacterota; class Marinisomatia; order SCGC-AAA003-L08. The sequence goes on from NZTO01000019.1 coordinate 16,256, forward strand.
CATCAACAAGAACATCAACAACTTGACCAACTAAGTTGTATACCATCATTGAAACTTGACCGTCAGAATCTAATCCCAAAGTCATATTTGTTGTTGGATTGAATGGGTTTGGATAAGCAGAGCTTAATGAGAATGTTTCTGGTATTTCAACAATGTCAATACCCATTGAACCTGAACCAATNAATATGTTCATGTTNNACAATTCATCTTGTGATACTATCACTGAATTTTCTTCTCTTAAATCATATGTTCTACCACTTACTTGAAGATGTACTAAGTAGCTATCATCAATTTCATCCATATTCCATGTTAATTCAACATCACCAGTAACATTATGAGCAACACCAGATACATTCCATATTTGAGCATCATTCATATTAGGTAATGATCTAATATCTGCAGCAAAGTATGGAGTCTCTACTGTGTTACCATTAACATCTTCTTTTCCAATCCAGCTCATATTATTGATAAATAAATCAACNTATGAGTCAACCATTGGATTTGGTAAATCATATTCATCCTCACCATATGTAAATTCGTTATTAGCATTTTCAGTAATACCAACAGTAATCATATCGCTTGCAGCTAAACTGTTTACATCAGTTGCACGCATTGATAATTTCCAACCATCAATATCATTAGTTCTTGCTAAAGCCGATGCACCGTGAGGTCTAACTTTTAGTGTTAAGGCTCTACTAGTATGCATCCAGTTACCTTCAAATCTAACAAGGTTTTGGTTTGAAGTATAACCAGAATCCCAGCCATANACAGTTGGAGAAACAAATCCAAATGCTACAGCGTCATCCCAAGAATAATCTTCACCATTTGTATTAACGGTTAACTGTGATTTATGAACAGTTGAAACAAGTGGATTACTAATCATAGTCCAACCACCATCAAGTTCTAAATCAGCTCTACCGTCTGCATCAACCGGAGAAGTTACAGGATCACCAATCAATGTTAATGATTCCATGTTCTCTAAATCAGCAGTTACAGCAAGGAAGTAACCTTTACCTAATTCTAATTCAAGATCCTCAAAGTTACCAGATTCGTCATATGCAATCCAGCCAGTTCCCCATTCACCCAAATCAGCCTCTAAATTCTCTGCCATTGTGTTTGCAGAAGGAGTAAGAGCTGTTCCAAACATATGCCAACCAGAATCAATTGCTCTTGTTAACATATTTGTTGTCATAGTGAAAGGCTCATCACTAGAATCTTCAGACNCACCTCTATTATCACCTTCAAAATTACCAATATCAGTAATTCTAACTCTAATGTTAGCGTGCTCATAAACAGTAGAAACTTCATCAGCGTGACCAACTAAAGACACATTATTCCAAGCAATACCTTCAGCNCCAGCACCAGCAGCACCTTCTTCAGCTGCTTCTAATGTTTCATCTTGTCTTTCATCAGAATAAAAGACCTCTACTTTAGAAATGAACTGAGNGTCAGTTAATTCCCACTCAACTGGATACGANGAACCAACTTCATAAATCTCAGCGCCATTTGGCGAAGTTATTGTTACAGTTGGTAAATTTCCTGTGGTAACACAATTTTCTTCTGTTTTATCACCTTCGTCTCCATGACTATTTACACCTGCGATAGCGTAACAATATTCCGTTGAAGGAGAAAGGTTGTTATCCATATGATATTCAAATCCCTGATTATCAGGATTATTCANTATCAGATCTCCATCTCTATAAATATTATAACTAACAGCATTCATTCCAAATACATGTTGGCTATCACCATACTCAATTGTATTATTTGAAGAACTAAATGTGAATTCAGTAAAATATAAACTTGTAGTCACAACTANGTCTCCAGGAACAGCTGGAGCTGGTTCCAAGTTGATCGTTACAGTCATATCATCACAGTCACTAGCACCATATGCGTCAGTTGTACATAATGTAAATGTATGAACACCNGCAGGTAAGCAAAGATCATGTGATAAATCACCACCATCACTCCAATCAAATGACAAGTCATCACTTTCAGGATCAGAAATTGAACCATCTAATCCAGTACAATAACGGCTCTCATTTGTAAATGGCTCACCTTCGTCGTAAACATAATTACCGTTTTCATCTTCAAAATCTTCCCAAATGTCGTATACATTAGGATCATCAGGTAGCAAGAAATGCAATTGATCAGCACCTGCTTCGGCCATTGGAGCAGCATTAGGCTCTGGCAATACTCCAATCGTTATTGGAGCAGAATCAGAATAACCATAACTATCAGTTACTGTGATTGTATAATTATATGCACCAGCTTCTCTATCTGCTGAAATGGCATCAGTTGTAAACAATTCTTCATCATCCCATACACCATTACCACCAGTAAATGACTCATTAGCTACCCATTCACCTGTAACTGGATCAACATCATAATCACACTCTGATTGATCAGCGTTACAATCAATAAATGGTTCGCTGTAATCGTAGCTTCCGCTACCATTAATATCTTCATAAATCTCTGCAGCTAATCCNGTATCCCACAGATAATCAAGATCATCGTTCTCAGGATCAGAAGAAGCAGGCTCCGCAAGCAAAGCAACCATAGCAGTTAAAGTATATGGATCACCATCGTGAGGTACAATCCACTGCTGATGAAAATCACTGTAATCATTACCTAAAACGGGATTGATTTCAGCAGCTGCTGTTGGACCTTCATTTGGCTCAGCATTAACTGTGATTGTTACAGATGTAGAATTAGATCTTGTTGCCATACCATCTCCATCACATACTAAATCTAAGTTTTCATCACTACAATTATCACATCCAAACTCAGCATCTTCATCAACACACAGTGGCTCATCAGCAAGGTCAGATGCATTACCTAATTTAACAGGATACATTGACTCAACGTAAAGACCAAATGTGTAAGAATCAGCTTCTCCATCACCACAGCCATCTTTAGCAACATCACCACAAGCGTGTGGATTTGAAATATTTAATTCTAACATATCATCACTATCATCAACACTCAAATCATCACCAGCAATTAGCGACCATTCAAAAACTGTAATTGGATCGCCATTTGCATCTGATGTACCTGAACCATCAATATCTATATCAATATCGGACGTTGACGGATCACCATCGTGGTCAACAGTGTAATCTCCTCCACCTAATGCAATAGCACTAGCTACAGGATCTATATTGTTATATGTTACATTGCTAGTTTCAGATTGTCTACCACCAAAATGCTCAGTAGTATTGTCAGAATAAGTTACCATATGACCATCTGTAGACTCACCAGCCTCATTAGAACCAGTTACAATGTAATCATATGCAGACTCATACATTAATCCTTGACCCGGCTCTCTTACATCTGCATCATCATGTAAATCAGTTGCATCTACAGCTTCATACGCTAAGCTACCATCTCTGTAAACATTATATGATAATGCAGGATATCTATTACCAATATCCATAAGACTACTTCCATCAGCATCCCAGTCTAAATTAATTGCTCTGTCATCACTAGATGAAGATAAATTATCTGGAGCTTGTGGAACAATGTTACCCAATATGATATCAAAATGTTTTGTTACACCAGCTGTACAATAAGTAGATAGAACTGTTCCTGATTCAACAGCGTGGTATGTACCATCAAGTAATACATAAATTGGATATCCAGGATATTGATCATTTATTGATAAAAATTCTAACTGAGTATCACCATCCATGTTTGAAGAAACCTCAGCAGACCATACCATAAGGTTACTACCAAAATGGTCAGCATCATCTGGTGCAGTCTCTCTTCTTACATCTTGTGTNAATTTATCTGTATCCCAAGGATGAGCCCACTCATTTCCATGTGGGAAGTACATTTCTATNTAATTTCCTACTGGTGTTGGAGGCTCTGGAATATCAAGCTCTTCNTCATAGGTATTTGTTGCGTTTCCAGAAACACCAAAANAGTTNTANANATCTGATTCTTCAAATGTTCCAAACCCGTCAATTGATGCCTTAACTTGGAAACCCCAAGACATNCCAACAGCTGGAAATGGTAAACAACAGCTTAAATTAGAGTTTTCAGAAACTCCATATAAATTTTTTGAAANNACAGTAAANCANGCTTCTACNTCTGGCTCNAGNCCTAANATAGTAGTACTAAATTCNTTGGANAATGANGNNATNTCTTCTTTTANCATTTCACCNGCNCCNTTATANACATCAAATGTATATTCTGCATCNCCCATNGCATCTGGAGCTGTCCATGAAAGAATTGCTCTTTCACCACCAGCTTCGGCAAATAAATCATCAACAGCAGGAACTGTNTATACACAATCNTCNTGTAAACCATCGCCATCATTATCTAAACCAAAGAAACATTCGTCACCATAATANTCACTTGAACAGCCTTCGTCTGTGTTATCTGCNATATCATCAGTACAACCTGTACAAGCAGCATTTTCACCATTTGGATCATTACAAGAACCGCATTGATCAAAAACATTGAAAGAATTACAAACACCGTCGCACCAAGTATCAACAGCAGAACCAAAACAATCACCTGCACAGTCAATATCGCTATCTGCAACGTGTCCAGAGTTACCGCCTGAACAAACTCCACAACTATCAATAAATGCAACACCACCACAATCTCCATTACAGTCATTAACTGTACAACTACCATCATCTACATTTGCATCTGGATTATAGTTACAAGCATCACTATCAGTACAATCATAAACATTACTTACAACCATATTACCAACTTGACAGGTTGAAAGTGGGGCAAAAGGAGCAACCGTTCCATCTTGTCCAATACTACCTGCTGTAAACTCGAAAAAATCTTCAGATAGAAGCTGATCTATTGATGCATCATAATATTTAAATGATGGAACATCACCATTTGACTGTTTACAATATCCTTCATAACCAGGCCCCGCATCACCCATAACAGGTATTGTGGTGTAACTTGATAAAATATAATCAAAACCCACTACNGTATCATTACANTATGCNATGATAACATCNTTTANTGTATCATCACAATCTCCAGCGGCTGAACCACCACAAGGTGTTGCCAATTCTCCATCAACTGTAACAGTTTCAAAGAAATAAAAGGCTTGATCTGTTGATACATCATAACAGGAACCTGTTGGTTCGTGACAAATTTGGTAACTAAAACCAAATGTCAATACAGTTAAAAAACTAAGTAACTTATTCATTATTTCCTCCTCCAATTTATGGAATCTTAATGAGAACTACTATTCTCTCTGTTTACTAATTTAAAGCAATCTTTACTTTAAAATTTTAAATACAAAAATCAATAAAAAATATTAAATATAATCTGATAATATGATCATTGATCTAGATCACATTATTTTAAAAAAATTTCAAATACTACATTTCTAAGAAAATTTTTCAAATAGAAAAACNATTTTAAATTTAAATTTTTTATTTTAATACCTACGCACACATTAAGGTATTTCGTCACATATCCGCAAAATGACGTTCCGTATTATGATTATTTTTGCATATATAAAGCAAGATTTTTTTTATATATATATGAAAAAAGGGGGAATAATAGTCTATTCCCCCTCGACAAAAATATTTTACTATTTTGTATTTATTTCATCATTACCATCTTACGTGTTACCGTAACTTGATCAGATTTTAAACTGTATA
>NZTO01000020.1 GCA_002703375.1 Fidelibacterota bacterium
TAAAACTTGAAAATGTTGGGCTAGAAAATGCAATAAGTTTTGGATGGACCATAATCCAACCATTTACTAAAGGCATTTTGTTTGTTTTAATGTTTTTAAAAAAATATATAAACAATTATGGTCTTGTTCTAATTTTATTTGCATTTATTGTAAGGATAGTAACTGGCCCATTAACCAAAAAAGCTGCAATCTCTTCTCAAAAAATGCAATCTATTCAACCAAAGCTTCAAAAAATTCAAAAAAAATATAAAAACAACCCCCAAAAATTAAACGCTGAAACTATAGCGTTATATAGAGACAATGGTGTAAATCCTCTTGGAGGTTGCCTTCCAATTTTAATACAAATGCCCTTATTGTTTTCTCTGTTTCTTGTGTTTAGAACAACAATTGAATTTAGAGGTGCAGGTTTTTTTTGGTGGATAAATGATCTTTCTCAACCTGATGTGATTTTTGAGCTTCCTTTTAGTGTTCCCTTGTACGGATCCTATGTTTGTCTATTGCCATTGTTAATGTCGATAACTATGTTTATACAGCAGTCATACACAATGGCTAAAAATGTCGATAAAAATACAAAAATTATGATGCAATCTATGTCTCTTGTTTTCTTTTTGATATTTAACACTTTTCCTTCAGGCCTAAACTTGTATTATACCGTAACAAATATTTTGAGTATTTTTCAACAACGCTCAATAAGAAAAAATCTAAATTCATAACATATATTAGGTTTGGATAAAACAAGCAACAATAATTATCCTATAGCTGCTATTGCTACTCCATTAGGAATGGGTGCCTTGGCCATAATAAGAATATCTGGACCTGCTTTGAAATCAATATATTGTTCTTTGACTAATCAGAAAAATACGCCAATATCTCACAAAGCGTCTCTTTGTTCTATTTACAGCGCAATAGATAACACTAAAATTGATCGTTGTATTATTATCTATTATAAAGGTCCAAAAAGTTTCACTGGAGAAGATGTGATTGAAATTAATTGTCATGGAGGAAACCTAATTCCTCAAATGATTCTTGAAACTCTTTCTTTTATGGGAATAAAAAGNGCAGNTCCCGGTGAATTTTCTTTAAGAGCTTTTCTTAACAACAAAATCGATCTTTTACAAGCAGAGTCTTTNTCTTCACTTATTTCAGCTAAAAATGATCTAAGTCATTCTGTTTCTCTAAAAAATTTAAATGGTTTTTTTACTCAGCAAATTTCNTCTTTAGAACANAAATTAAAAACCTTATTAACAATATTAGAAAANGAACTAAATTTTAATGAAAATGAAATAACTTTTTCTTCAAAAAATAATATTTTAAATTCTTTAAATTNNATATGCAAAACTTTAAAAAAACTTGATAACTCNTCTGCTTTTGGTACAATTATAAATTCTGGTTATAGNATNCTATTATTAGGTCGACCCAATGTTGGCAAGTCAAGTCTTTTTAATTTTTTTCTAGGAAAAAATAGAGCAATTGTTTCTGATGTTGCTGGAACAACGCGAGATGTTGTAGAGGCAGACTCTGAAATTAAAAACATTCCTGTTTGTTTTGTTGATACGGCCGGTTATTGGGAAAGCGATGATTTTTTAGAAATACTAGGAATAAAAAAAACTGTTAAAGAAATTAATTCTGCTGATATAATTTTGTTTCTTGACGATAATGATCCAATTAATGAATTTAAAAATATAAATTTAAAAATAAATCCTAAGAAATTAATTTTTGTTAAAACAAAAGAAGACAAAGCTTCNTCAAACAATAAATCCAATAATTTTATCAAAATTTCAACNCTTAAAGGCTTTGGTATAAATTTTTTAATTAATCAAATTTTTGAAAAGTTCAAATTTAAAAATGATTCTAGTGCTATTATAACAACTAATAGACAAAAAAATCTAATCAAAGCATCATTAAATATTACTACACAGTCGATAGATATGATTAAAGCAAACCAGGAAATGGACCTTGTGGTTTCAAATATTAGAGACATTCTATTTAATTTGGAATCATTAATTGGAAAAATATACGAAAAAGATATAATTGATAATATTTTTAATAAATTTTGTATAGGAAAATGAACAGAGCNTCAATAATTGTTATAGGAGGAGGGCATGCTGGTATTGAAGCAGCAAATGCTGTTTTAAACATGGGTCACAAAGTAAATATGTTTGTATTAGACTCTTCAGCAATTGGACGAATGTCCTGCAACCCTTCGATTGGAGGATTGGCAAAAGGCCATTTAGTAAAAGAAATTGATGCTCTTGGAGGAATTATGGGTCGCGCCGCTGATAAATCTTGTCTTCAATTTAAAACCCTTAATAAATCAAAAGGACGTGCTGTATGGGGTCCTAGAGCACAAGTTGATAAAATTAAATATGCCAACTCCTCAAAATCTTTTTTAAACAAACATAAAAACTTTAATGTAATATCTGAAGAGGTTGTTGATTTAATTGTTAAAAACAATAAAGTCATAGGNGTTTTTACGTCAAATAAAACTGCATTTTATTCAGATGCGGTTATTGTTACAACAGGAACATTTTTAAATGGCTTAATACATATTGGCAAAGACAACTATAGCGCTGGAAGAATTGGTGAAAAAGCTGCTACTAANTTAACTGACTCTATTATAAACCTAGGCTTTGAAACAGGTCGCTTAAAAACTGGCACACCACCAAGAATCGAAGCCAAGTCTATAGATTGGAAAAAACTTGAACCTTCATTGGGTGACGACAATCCCCAACCTTTTTCNTGCAGAACAAANCTTCCTTTTAGAAATTTAAACATCCCCTCTTTCATTGCTTATACNAATGAAAATGTTCANAGNTTGCTTGAAAAAAATTTAAATAACTCACCAATGTATTCTGGCAAAATAAATGGCGTAGGCCCAAGATACTGTCCTAGCATAGAAGATAAAATTGTTCGTTTTTCTGATCGCTCTCGACATATGCTTTATTTAGAACCTGAATGGATGGATTCAGATCAAATATATATTAATGGNTTTTCTACAAGNATGCCAAAAAAAATTCAACTTTCTGCACTAAGATCAATTTCTGGGCTTGAATCTGCTAATCTAATAAGACCTGGCTATGCAATAGAATATGATTATTTTCCAACAAGACAGTTGAAATCTACTCTCGAAACAAAATCAATTTCAAATCTTTTTTTTGCAGGTCAAGTAAATGGAACCTCTGGCTATGAAGAAGCGGCCGCCCAAGGACTTTTAGCTGGTATAAACTCTGTCCTTCGCATAAAAGAATCAGAACCTTTTATAATAACAAGGAACGAGGGATATATAGGGGTTCTAATTGATGATCTTATTACATCTTCTATAAATGAACCCTATAGAATGTTTACTAGTTCTGCTGAATATCGCCTATCTTTAAGATCTGACAACGCTGACTTCCGCTTAACTGAAAAAGGCTTCAAGGCTGGAATTGTTTCCAAAACCCAATACGATACTTTTTTAAAAAGAAAAACTTCAGTCAAATCAATTGAAAGCGCCATTATAAACAAAACTATTTCAGAAAAAAACAAATCTTTTTCAGCTCAAAAATATCTTTGCAGACCAGGCGTTGGAATTGATGACCTTTTTAATTTTATTCCATCTATTAAGGACAAACCTTATGCTGCCCTTTTTACAGCAGAGACGAACATAAAATATGAAGGCTATGTTTCACGTGAAACAATTAGAGCAAATACAATGCTACAAAACGAAAAAGTTAAAATTCCAAAAGATACAAATTTTTATCAAATAAACGGTCTCTCATCTGAAGCAAAAGAAAAACTTAATAAAGTGATTCCTGAAAATCTTGGTCAAGCATCTAGAATTGATGGGGTTCGACCTTCAGACATCATGTGTTTAAGCATTGCTATAAAACAGAAACGTTTCACGTGAAACAAAACAAAGTTGAAAATTACATAGCAGATTTATGTAAGTTAATTAACAATAGTGCAAGCAGAAAAAAGTCATTTTCAATTGACAATTTTCATCCTTGTTTAATATCTCCCATTATAGATCATTTAAACTTTAAAATAATCTTTTATTTTGAGAATAGCAGCATAGATTCCTTTTCGTTTCTGTTTGATAGGTTTTTCAATACTGGCTCAGCTGTGAAGTTGTATAACAATACCATAGCTCCTGATGGGTTTAATTCAGAAAACAATAACAATAATAAACACGCACTGGAACTAATAAAAGAAAAAAATATAAAATTTATTATTGCAGAAAAAGGTGTTGATAATAAAAAAATCATAATAAAAGAAAATAAAAAACCTTCTTTCGATGTTAATAAAGACGTTGATAGAGAGTTGATAATTGAGTGGTTACAAAATAGCGGCTACAACAGAGTAGAAACAGTTTATGAGGAGGGAGAATATGCAGTAAGAGGCAGCATTTTAGATGTGTATTCCTTTGCTTCTGCAAATCCTATTAGAATAAACTTTTTTGATGACCCTTGCTCGCTATCATATTTTAATGTTAATTCACAATTAACATATAAAAACTTTTCATCATGTTTATTAAAAGTTAATAGCGTCGGTGACAAAGAAGTTCTTCTTAAAGAAATGATTAGAGATCAATATTTTCCTGTTTTCGTAAAGAATTCGTTGTTTTTTTGGGGAGAAGGAGATAGCAAGAAAGAATACAAAACTCCATTTCAGTTTCATGTTTATAACTCGTTTTTGAAAAACAAACATTTATTTAAACATATTCTAGAACATGAAGCTTTGTCTCATTTTTCTATTTCGAAGGATAATAGTGTCATTATACCAAAAAGATTTATAAATAGTAGAAATTTAGAAATTCATGATTCTAGACTAAACAACACTAAATATAATAAGGGAGATTTTTTTGTTCATAAAAAATTTGGTGTTGGTGTTTTTTATGGATTTAAAAAGAGTTATGATGGAAAAACTGAGCAACTTATTCTTAAATATAAAAATAATGAATTTGTTAATATCTCTGTTGAAAACCTTGATAATGTTTCTTTTTTTTCACATAAATATGAAAGTGATTTAGAACCTGATTCTATATCTAAAAAGGGTTCTTGGAAAAGAAAAATTTCTAATGTGCAAAAAGAGATAAATCTAGTTGTTGATTCAATTTTGCTTTCTATTGCAGAAAAAAGCAAAGTAATACGTCATCCATATAATATAAACAAAGAGGACCTAGACTCTTTTCTTCAATCATTTGAACACAACGACACCAGAGACCAGCTAAAAACTTGGAGGGACATTTTAAAAGACCTTACAAAAAACAAACCTATGAATAGACTTGTATGTGGAGATGTTGGCTTTGGCAAAACTGAACTAGCTATGAGAGCTTCTTTTGTTGTTTCATTTGAAAAGCAAGTTATACTTCTTGCTCCTACAACAATTTTAGCTCTTCAGCTTTATAACTCATTTACATCTAGATTCAAAAATTTTCCTCAACGAATTTCTTTGCTTTCTAGATTACAAACTGGGAATGAAAAAAAATATATAATAAAGTCAATTAAAAGCGGGACTACTGATATAATTATTGGAACGCACGCTCTATTATCAGAATCTATATCTTTTAATAATGTTGGATTAGTAATTGTCGATGAGGAACATAGATTTGGTGTTAAACAAAAAGAAAAAATAGCTAGCTTTTCTTTAGACTTAGATATATTGTATCTTTCGGCTACTCCTATACCCAGATCTTTACAATTAAGTTTTTCTGGATTAAAAACTCTTTCTGTAATGAATTCTCCTCCCTTGATGCGAAAACCTATTATCACAAAAATTTTTTATTCCTCTAAAAATATATTGTATAAATTTATTTCGTATGAAATTAATCGAAATGGTCAAGTTTATATTGTTTATAATAATGTTGAAAACATTCAAAACTACACTAATAAAATAGTTGATCTTTTTCCAAACTTAAAAATTGATTTTATACATGGTAAGCTTTCATCTCAAAAAATCGAAAAAAATATTTCATCTTTTATAAAAAAAGAAATAGATGTTTTGGTTTGTTCAACAATTATCGAGGCTGGTTTAGATGTTCCAAATACAAATACTATAATAATAGAAAACTCTCAGAACTTTGGTCTTTCTCAACTATACCAATTAAGAGGTAGAGTTGGTAGGTCATCAGAACAAGCTTTTGCAATTTTATTGATTCCTAATAAATATAAACTAAGCAATATTTCTAAAAAAAGACTGAAAACTATTGAAAAAAACAATTCTTTTGGATCTGGTTTTATTGTTGCCAAAAAAGATTTAGACATAAGGGGATCTGGGTCTCTTTTTGGCTATTCTCAAAGCGGCAAACTATCTTATATTGGCAAAGAATTATATTCACAGCTTATAAAAGATAAAGTAGAATTAACTTTTTCTAAAAAAAGTATTTTTATTGTCCCTTTATCAGATGTTGTTGTTAGTATTTATTCATCTTTGTTTATTGAAGATAGTTTTATTTCAAACCAGTATCTCAGATTTGATTTATATAAAAAGATTTTTTCTTCTTCTTCCTTTGATTCTCTTCAGAAAATTGAAAAAGAAATATTAAATCGTTTTGGTTTGATATCTAAAGGTCTTTTGTGTTTATTTAATACTCAAAAAATTCGTATTTTATGCAGTACGCTTGGAGTAAGTAGTTTAATATTAAGTTCTAAAAATCAACTTTTATTTAGCTTTACTAGTAAAGTTGAAAATTTTAGTTATGTTTTTTCTTTTTCTAAAGATTTTTTTAATAAAAAAAAATTATCTTTTCGCTTTGATAATGCTTTTTCTGATAAGATTATTTTAGAGCTTGATATTAATAAAAATTTAAATGTTTTTTCAATTGTTTTTGATTATTTAACTAAATTAAAAAATTCTTTATAAATATGTTTGTGTTATTATTATTATTCTCATTATCTTTTTCAGAAGTAGCTTTTACTTTAAATGGCAGTCAATTTTCTCAACAATCTTTTTTTAATAAAATACCAAAAGAAGAATGGAAAAACTTTTCAAATTCACAAAAACATGATTTAATCAAAGATTTCATTTTCAAAGAATTAGTATTTTTAGAATCTGAAGAAACCAATTTTTTATATGACCCATTAGTAAAATCAAAGCTTGATAATAGAATTAACCAATTTCTTATAAATTCTGCTTATGATCTTTTTGTTGCTTTTCCTCTTGTTGATTCCCTTGAATATTCAAAGGCTCTGAAATATCTGAAAAAAGATATTAAAGTACGTCATATTCTTATTGGCTATAAAGATTGTCGTCTTCCAATTCCTATCAAAAGAAGCAAGTCAAAAGCATTGACTCTTTCAAAAAACCTTTATAATGATTTAATGTCTGGATCTAACTTTAATGATTATGTTATTGAATATTCCGATGATCCTAGTGCAGATAAGAATTTTGGTGATTTGGGATGGCTTTCTTGGGGAAGAACTGTGCCTGAATTTCAAAATGCTGCTTTTTCTCTTTCTGTAAACTCTTTCTCTGAGCCTATTTTAACAGATTTTGGATTTCATATTATTTTTCTTGAAGATATTAAACCTTCTAATTCATCTTTTCTTGATTCCTCTTCTTATAAAGCTCTTGCTCTTGAAAAAACAATTATGTCTGTTCCTTTGGATATAAAGCGTGTTTCAGCAAAAAAATATGATGAATCAACAATATTGAATTCTGGCTTAGTTTTTAATGAAACTTTACTCTTAAAGGTTTTTACTCATATAGAAAATGAAAATAAAAAAAATAAAATTGTTGCTAGCGGAAAAAAAAATTTTGTAAATACTTTAAACTCTTTTAATGATTCAGGTGTTTTGTGTGTTTTTGATTCAAGCGCATACGGTGTTAAATGGTTTTCAAACCACTTTAAAAACTTTCCAGCTACAAGAATTCCGTCAATCAAGACCCTTGAAGATTTAAAAAGATCATTTTCTCTAGCAGTTTTACAAAATTTAAGTTTAGTTAAAATAAATCAAGAATATGATAATTTTAATTATTTATTAGATTTAAAAATAAACAATATAACAAAAAATTTAATCTATGATTCATTTATTAAAAATCACATTAATAGTGTTAAAAAGATAGATTCTATAGAAGTAAAAAATTACTATGACAATAATAAAGATGAGAAATATAAAGAATATAATTTAGTTTCCGTTAGAGAAATAAAAACATTAGAAAAATCTTCTTCTGATAGCTTGTATAATTTGTTACAAAAAGATTATTCCTTTTTAGATTTAGCAAAAAATAATAGTTTAACCAATCCAAAAAGTGGGGGTTTAATAGAGCCTTTTACAATTAATAGATATGGTCCAATGGGCAAAAAAGCTTTTTCTATGGAAATAAAAACTTTTTCAGAACCTATTGAAAATCTTGATGGAACTTGGTCTTTAATCTACTTAGAAGAAAAAATTAATGAACAATATATTCCTTTAAATAAAGTTAAAAATAAGATTAAAAATTTACTTAAGAAGGAATCTCAGAAAAATTCTAAAGAAAACTTATACATTTCCCTTTTTAAAAAATATGATGTTTCGATTAATCCCCTTTTTTTTGAAAATGATAAATAATGATTAGAAATTTTTTAATATTATTTTCTTTTTGTTTTTCTATAGAATCAGCGGATGGTATTGTTGCTGTTGTAGGAGATTTTCCAATATTAAAAAGTTCTGTATTACAATCAGCTCAAATGCTATTAGTTCAACAAGGAAAACAATCTTTTTCTAACCAAGAAGAATTAAATTCTACATTAAATGAGAGTTTAGAAAACTTAATAAACCAACGTGTATTATTTGAAAAAGCAAAGCAGGATACAGATATCGTTGTAACAAATGATGATGTTGTTAAATATATTGATAATTATGTTGATAACCTAGTTTTACAACATGGATCAAAAGAAAACTTAGAGAATGTTCTTGGTCAATCAATTAATTCATTTAAGAGGGATTCTTGGGAAGATGTTTATAAATTAATTACTACTGAAAGATTTCAACAAAAAATTCTTATGGACTTTGATGTTTCAATAAAAGATGTTAAAGCATTTTTTAAAAAAAATTCTTCAGATTTACCCTTGTTGCCAAAAAGGTATAAATTTTCTATAATTGATATTCCTGTTGTGGCAAGTGAAAACAGAAAAAAAGATATTTATAATTTTTTAATCTCTATAAAAGATTCAATTGAATTTAATACTTTTGAAAAAATGGCGACAATTCATTCTGATGATCCTGGGTCTTCTATGAACGGAGGTGATTTAGGTTATATATCAAGAGGAACTTTAGTTAAAGAATTTGAAAAAGTTGCTTTTGGTTTAGAAGTTGGTCAAATTAGCGATCCTGTTTTATCTGACTTTGGTTACCATCTAATCCTTCTGGTTGATAGAAAAGGTGAAAAAATTAGAACGAAACATATTTTAAAAACTATAACTCCAGATGACAATGACAAAGAAATAGCTAGAAAAAAATTAATTAAAATAAATAATGTTATTAATAATAATATAAATTCTTTTGATTCTATAGCATCTGTATTTTCAAAAAATGAAAATAATATTTCTTCTGTTAAAGATGACTGGGTTTTTGCTACTGATATGGATGAAAAAATTGAAAAAGAATTGTCATTGTTGGAAAAAAATTCTTTTTCTTTTCCAATCGAAATGAATAATAGTTTTTTAATAGTTAAATTAATTGATAAAAAAGAAGAGGCAAATGCTACATTAGAAAATTCATGGTCTTTTATTAAGAACTTAACTTATCAAGAAAAATTAACTAACAAATTAAATGAATTATTAAATGTTTATAAAAAAGAAATTTATATAAAATATTATAATTAGATAAGTTTTGTTTATAAGCCAATTTTAATATATAGAAATTAACAATTTTATTAACATTTTTTTTAAGAAGGTAGAGCTGCTAAAATAACAGTTTTAACATTATAAAATAAAAAATAAATTTATTAAAGGAGTATATATATATATGAATATATTGATAAATAAAAAAGATTTGCAAAATGCTTTACAAAGTTTGATTAAAATAACACCCACTAGAACAACTCTTCCTATTCTTCATTCAGTTTTATTTGAAAAAGATAATAATAACATTATCATAAGAGGAACAGATTTAGAAGTATCTATGAAAATTTCTTTAAAAGCCTCGCATAATAATTTTAAGCCTTTTGTTGTATCATTAAAGAAATTAAATGAAATAATTAATGAGATAAATGATAAAGATATCAATATAAAAGTTGATGATAATAACAAAATTAATATACTAAGCTCTTACGGTATTTATACTATGATGAGTAAAAATCCAGAGGAATTTCCTTCATGGACAAAAATAAAAAGTAATAATCATTTAACTTTTGAAAAAAAAGAATTACAAGAAATTATAAATAAAACATTATATGCGGTTAGTAAAGACGAAATAAAACCAGCACTTCAAGGAGTTTTATTTGATAATAAAGAAAAATTAAATATTGTTGCAACAGATGGGGCTAAGCTGGTAAAAATAGAAATAGAAAAAAAAGAAGAACTAGATAAAAATATTATAGTACCAACAAAATTTTTAAATCTTATTAAGTCTTATATAAAAAATGAAAATAAAATATTTATTAGTGAGAACCATTTAAAAATAGAAATTGATAATATGAAAATATCTTCAAGATTAATAAATCAAAANTTTCCAGATTATNCAAGCGTTATACCTTTAGAAAATGATAAAAAAGTAAGGGTNGATAGAGATTCTTTATTGGCTTCAGTTAAAAGAGTTTCTATNTTTTCTAATAGATCAACAAATCAAATAAATATGAATTTTAANGATAACAAAATTACAATATCAACAAAAGATCCTGAAAATGTTTCTTCTGGAACTGAAACAATAGATTGTGATTATAAAGGAGAAGAAATTAACATAGGATTTAATGGAGATTATTTAAAAGAAACTATAAAAAATCAAAAAGAAGGAACTATAGAGTTTTCTATGAAATCATCTGTAAGTGCAACATTATTTAAAGGAGAAAAAACAAAAGAAAAAGATATATTNTCTTTATTAATGCCGATAAGAATAAGTGATTAAATGGAAAATATAAATGAAATAATAAAAGAATATTTCTTAAAAAATAATAAAGAAAATCCAGAAGAAGAAAAACAAATATTTAAAATATGGAAAAAAATAGTAAATGAAAATATTTTTAAAAATACAAAAATAATAAAAAAACAAAAAGATAAGCTATATATAAAAGCAAAAAATTCAGTTTATAAAAATGAAATAAGTTTTGAAAAAAACAATTATTTAAAAAAATTTAANAAAAACAAAATAAAATTAAAAGAAATAATAATACAATGAATCAAAATAAAAAGANAGAATATACAGCAGAAAAAATAACAGTTTTAAAAGGTCTAGAAGCAGTAAGAAAAAGACCAGCTATGTACATAGGAGACATTGGACAAAAGGGTTTACATCATTTAGTTTGGGAAGTTGTTGATAACTGTATTGATGAAACTCTTGCAGGATACTGTTCTAAAATTACAGTAACAATAAAAAAAGATGGTTGGGTTTCTGTTGAAGATGATGGAAGAGGAATTCCTGTTGANATTCATAAAGAAGANGGAAAATCAGCATTAGAAGTGGTGATGACAGTGTTACACGCAGGAGGAAAATTTGATAAAAGTACGTATAAAGTTTCAGGAGGTTTGCACGGAGTAGGAGTATCAGTTGTTAATGCTTTATCAACAGAATGCATTGTTGAAGTTTGTAGAGAAGGAAAAATATATCAGCAAAAATATAAAATTGGACAAACAAAANGATCAGTAGAGGTGATTGGAAAAACAGAAAAGTCTGGAACAAAGATAACTTTTCTGCCAGATTATGAAATTTTTGTGGGAACAAAATTTGAACTAAAAACAATAGATGGTAGATTGAGAGAGCTTGCATATCTAAATGAAGGTCTTAAAATAATAGTGAAAGATGAAAGAGAAAAAGAGTTAAAAGAAATAGTTCATCACTATGAAGGAGGATTATCAGAATTTGTAAAATATTTAGATGAAGGTCACAAGCAACTATTTGAAGAACCTATATCAATAAAGGGAGAAAAAGAAGGAGTTCCTGTAGAAATGTCTTTAATCTATAACGAATCCTATACAGANAATTTATTAACATTTGTAAATAATATAAACACAATAGAAGGNGGNACCCATTTATCTGGATTNAGAACAGCATTAACAAGATCATTAAATAAATATGCACAAAANAATAAANTANTAAAACCAGTAAAAGGAAAAACATTCACTTTATCAGGAGAGGATTCAAGAGAAGGTTTAACTGGTGTTTTATCTATAAAAGTTCCAGAACCACAATTTGAAGGTCAAACGAAAACAAAATTAGGAAATGGAGAAGTAAAAGGAATTTGTGATTCTGTAATAATGGAAGGTTTATCTGATTATTTTGAACAAAATCCAGCTGTCGCAAAAAAAATAATTCTNAAAGCAGAACAATCTGCAAAAGCAAGAGAAGCAGCAAGAAAAGCAAGAGAATTAGTAAGAAGAAAAGGAGCGTTAGAATTTTCAGGTTTACCAGGAAAGTTAGCTGATTGTTCAGAAAAAGATCCAAGTTTAAGTGAAATATATCTAGTAGAGGGAGATTCTGCAGGNGGATCAGCAAAACAAGGAAGAGATAGAAAATTTCAAGCTATTTTACCTCTTAGAGGAAANGTTATAAATGCTGAAAANGCAAGATTTGACAAATTGTTGTCAAATAATGAAATACAAACTATAATAACAGGAATAGGTGCAGGNTTCTCTGATGAAAATGAAGATTCAATTGGAAAATTTAATTTAGAAAAATTAAGATATCATAAAATAATAATTATGACAGATGCAGATGTAGATGGAAGTCATATAAGAACATTATTACTAACATTTTTATATAGAAATATGCCTGATTTATTTTTAAGAAGACATATTTATATTGCTCAGCCACCATTGTATAAAATTTCTCAAGGGAAAAAGTTTTCATATGCTTATTCTGAAGAAGAAAAGGAAGAAAAAATAAAAGCATATAAAAATCAAAATAAAACAAAAACAGCAATACAAAGATATAAAGGTTTAGGAGAAATGAATCCTGAACAATTATGGGAAACAACAATGGATCCNGAAAATAGAACTCTTTTAGAAGTAACAGTAGATGATGCTGAAGAAGCAAATAAAACTTTCATTAAGCTAATGGGAGAAGAAGTAGAGCCAAGGAGAGAATTTATAGAAACTAATGCAAAATTTGCAACAAATTTGGATATATAAAAAATGACTGAAGAAAATAAAAAAAATGAANTAATTCCAGAAAACATTCAAAAAAGAGACATTGTGAAAGAAATGAGTGAATCATATCTTACTTACTCAATGTCAGTAATAGTAAGTAGAGCTTTACCTGATGTAAGAGATGGATTAAAACCAGTTCATAGAAGAGTATTATTTGGATCATCAGAATTAGGAGCAAACTGGAATAGACCTTATAAAAAATGTGCAAGAACCGTTGGAGAAGTCTTAGGAAAGTATCATCCGCATGGAGATAGCTCAGTTTATGATGCTTTAGTAAGAATGGCGCAACCATGGTCATTAAGGTATCCATTAATAGATGGTCAGGGAAACTTCGGTTCAATTGATGGNGACAGCGCNGCAGCAATGCGTTATACTGAATCAAGAATGGAAAAAATATCATCAGAAATGTTAAGAGACATAGAAAAAGAAACAGTTTCTTGGCAACCTAATTTTGATGATACAATAGAAGAACCTTCTGTTCTTCCAACGGTAATTCCTACATTATTAATGAATGGAGCAGATGGAATAGCTGTAGGAATGGCAACAAAAATTCCTCCCCATAATTTGAAAGAATTAATATCAGGATTGATAGCATTATTAGAAAATCAAGAAATAACAATTGAAGAATTAATAGAAAATCATATAAAAGGGCCGGATTTTCCTACTGGTGGAACAATAATAGGTACTGATGGAATAAAAGATGCATATAATACAGGAAGAGGAAAATTATTAATACGAGGAAAAGCGGAAATAGAAGAAACCTCTACAGGAAGAGAAAGAATAATTATAAATGAAATTCCTTATCAAGTAAATAAATCAAACTTAATTGAAAAAATAGCACATTTAGTTAGAGACAAAAAATTAGAAGGAATATCAGACTTAAGGGATGAATCTGATAAAGATGGAATAAGAATTGTAGTAGAATGCAAAAGAGATGCTATAGCAAATGTAATATTGAACAATCTATACAGTCAAACGCAGTTGCAAGAAACATATGGAGTTATTTTGTTGGCCTTGTCAGGTGGTGTTCCTGGCGTGATGAATTTAAAAACAATTTTAAATCACTTTTTAAAATTTAGAAGAGAAATAATTATAAAAAGGACGAAATTTGAATTAAAAGAAGCTGAATCTAGAGCACATATATTAGAAGGTTTAAAAATTGCATTAGATAATATTGATAAGATGATAGATATAATAAAAAAATCTGCAGATCCTAGTGTTGCGAGCAATTCATTACAGACAAGCTTTAAATTATCAGAAAAACAAGCAAAAGCGATCCTAGATATGAGACTTCAAAAGTTAACATCATTAGAAACAGATAAAATTATTGAAGAATACAATGGATTAATAAATCTTATAAAAGAATTAAAAGAAATATTGGAAAGCGAAGAAAAACAAAGCGAAATAATAAAAAAAGAATTTGAAGAAATATTAGAAAAGTATGGAGATGAAAGAAAAACAAATATAATAGAAGGGTCGGGAACCCTTTCAATTGAAGATATGATTGCAGAAGAAGATATGGTTATTACAATCACACATAATGGATATATCAAAAGGTTGGCCTCTTCGGGATGGAAAACCCAAAAAAGAGGGGGAAGAGGAATGAAAGGAGCTCAAACAAAAGAAGAAGATTTTGTAGAACACCTGTTTGTTGCTTCAACACATGACCATATGTTGTTTTTTACTGACAAGGGGAAATGCTATTGGTTAAAAGTACATCAGATTCCAGTAGGGAGCAGGGCTTCTCAGGGAAGAGCGGTTGTTAATTTAATAGGCTGCGAACCTGGAGAAAAAGTCAAAGCCTTTGTATCAATTAAAGATTTTAATTCAGACCATTATATAATTATGGCAACAAAAAATGGCATGATAAAAAAATCATCGTTAGAACTTTATTCAAAACCAAGAAAAGGCGGAATATTTGCAATAGAGATAAGAGAAGGTGATGAGCTAATAGAAGCAAAAATAACAAATGGCCAAAATAATATTGTCCTTGGAACAAGTTCAGGAAAATCTATTCTATTTAAAGAAGCAGATATAAGAGCAACTGGTAGAAAAACGATGGGTGTTAGGGGCATAAGACTTGGATCGTCCAGAGATCGTCTTGTGGGGATGATTGTGGCATCAGAAGAAGGGACGGTTTTAGTAGCATCAAGCAAAGGCCTTGGAAAGAGAACAAATATAAATCAGTATAGAATTCAGAAACGTGGAGGAAAAGGAGTAATAACACTAAAAACAAATAATAAAGTAGGAAAAATGGTAGCTATTTTAGATGTTATTGATACAGATGATTTAATGATAATTACAAATAAAGGTGTTATGATAAGACAGTCAGTAAAACATATAAGAACTATCGGAAGAAATACGCAGGGTGTAAAACTGCTAAGACTTGATGATGGAGCACAAATATCTTCAATAACAAAAGTAATGGAAAGAGAAGAAGAAAACAATAATGAGGAAGAAAAAAAATAAAAAATAGAATAAAACAAATAGAGAACAATATAAAGAAGACGCAAAAAGAAAATAAAAATAATCAAAATGTAAAATTGATTGCTGTAACTAAGACGCAAACTTTAGAGAAAATAAAAGAAGCAATACAAAGCGGAATTAAAATCATAGGAGAAAATAAAATCCAGGAAGCGGAAGAAAAGTTTGAAAAACTAAATCAAAGAGTGGAAAAGCATTTCATTGGACATTTACAAAGAAATAAAACAAAAAAGGCAGTAAGACTTTTTGATGTAATTCAAACAGCAGACTCTCAAAAAATAATAAAAAATATAAACAAAGAAGCACAAAAAATAGAAAAAAAACAAAAAATAATGCTTCAAGTTAATGTAGGAAGAGATGAAAAAAAATATGGGTTTTTATTAGAAGATCTAAATGAACTAGAATTAAAAGAATATAAAAATATAGAAATAATTGGAGTAATGACAATTCCTCCACAAAATAAAACAGAGCAAGAGCTTGGAGACATTTTTAAAAGGACAAAAAAAATACAAGAAAAAATAAAAAAAAACATAAAAACATGCAAAGAAACATCAATGGGCATGTCAGGAGATTATATGTTAGCAATAAAAGAAGGAGCAACATATATAAGAATAGGAACAAATCTTTTTGGAAAAAGAAAATAAAATTATATTTTATACAAAACTATTATCATCAATAGAAAATAAGAGAGATGTGAAAATATTTGACAATGAAAATTTCGAAGAAACAAAAAAAGAAATATTAAAAATAAAAAAAAATCAAAACATAGAGATTTGGGGCGCAACCAATTCAGAAAAACATAAAAATAAAGAAATTTTACTAGTCAAAGATCATATAAACTTTTCAGGATATAATCCTTTAATTGGAAAGCAAAAAAAAATAAAAACAAATTTTCCAGACATGACAAACGTATATGAGCAACAAAAAAATGCAATTATAACTATATCAAGAGGAAAATATTTCTTAGAAGAAGATATATATAATTATCCAACACAATATTTTTGCTATTTTGCCATAATTGCAAGATCATTAGGAATAAAAAAAGTAAGAGGGTTTTTGGTAAATCAAAAAATCAACAATCTAAAAAAGCATATTGTTGCCAAAAATTAACAGACTTAGCCCATTCCTCTGATGAATAAAAAGCGGCAGTTCCGCCAGGAAGTTGAAGTTGATTTCTCATCATTGTAATTGGCCCCATTGGCATACTATCAAAACCTTTGGGCAAAACGTTAAAACTTATAAGTTCCCAATCTGCACAAGTAGAGTGTTCCCTATTTTCTGCCAAAACATCATGTCGATAAAGAATGAAGTCTACGTGGTAAGCTTTTTCAGGGGTTCCATTTAAAGCGCGAGTTTGAATATAAAATTGTTCATTTTTCCTTCTTTTAACAACCTTAGAAGTTAATAATGTTTTTGAATTTATTTTAACTAAAGGACAAAAAAAATATTTAGAATATTTTTTTTTGGCACGAACTAGACATACGCCATCACGATAACCTTTAAAAATATGCTTTCCAGGCTTGTTTAGACGTTCCTCCGCATGCTTTGCCATTTTATCAAAAGAAAAATCAATAGCATATGACTTTCCAGAACCTCTAATCTGTCTTTTTACAAAAGAATTAACCTTAACAGAAATTTTTTTCAATTTAAATCCCCAAATAATATTGTTAAATTTATGAACATTATGGGATGTTTTTACAAAGAAATAATATTACAAAAAAAACCTAGAGGAATACATTTAATAACAGAAGAAATTTATAATAAATGTGAAGAAATAAAAAATATAGAAAAAGGTTTAATGACAGTTTTTATAAAACACACATCTGCTTCAATATGTATTAATGAAAATACAGATGAATTAGTAAGAAAAGATTTAAAATATTATTTAGATAAAAATATACCAGAAAATGATCCCAACTATAAACATACAATAGAAGGCTCAGATGATATGCCAGCACATATAAAAACAATTTTAATAGGAAACTCAGTGCAAATTCCTGTTAATAAAGGAAAAATGAGTTTAGGTATATGGCAAGGAATATATTTTTGTGAACACCGAAACAAATCAACCAATAGAAAAGTTGTCATAACAATTAATTATTAATATGAAAATAGTTGACATGTTTAAAATAGCAGTGGGCTTTGTTTTGATACTAGTAGGCTTAGTTGGAGGGTTGATTCCAATATTTCAAGGATGGATTTTTGGCATGGCAGGATTATTGATTTTATCAAAATATTTCAAATCAGCACAAATCTTTTTAAATTGGATAAAGAAAAAGAAAAAGGTTACCAGCGATGGAAAGCAGGATGATCAGAATTAACAGAAACAAAAGTTCCCACAAAAGAGGCACAAATTTTTTCTTCGGCATAAAGAAAAGCATCAATAACAGCAATATTTTCATTTATATTTGCTAATTTTGCAGTAATATGCAACAAAGCATTAGAAGGCGTTGGACGCCTTAGTTTAACAGAATAATCTGCCGTGACGGTACAAGGGGTTGAATCTAGTTTTAAATGTCTCATTAAAAAGTAGGCAGCAGCCCAGTTAGAATGACAGTCAAGAATAGAGCCGATTATTCCACCATTTAAAACGCCGGGAAATGCCTCGTGATATTTACTAGCTTTCCAATCACACACAATTTCATTTTTATTAACAAAGCTTTTTATTTTTAGACCTTTATCATTTAAACATCCACA
>NZTO01000021.1 GCA_002703375.1 Fidelibacterota bacterium
TAATTGTTTGACAGATGTTGATGGTGATTTAGTATGTGATGAGTTAGATGATTGTGTTGGTGAGTTTGACGAATGCGGAGTGTGTAATGGTGATGGCATAGCGGATGGCTTTTGTGATTGCGCTGGAAATGTAAATGATTGCGCAGGTGACTGTGGTGGTGATAATTATGATTGTTATGGATGTACTGATGAAAGTGCATGGAATTGCCCTGAATGTAGTCAAGGTAATATTGATGCTTCTATTGATGACGGCTCTTGTATATATACACCAATAGATTTTGAGTATAACAGTTCAGTGCTTCAGGCATTCTATTTTGTTATTAATTCATCAATTGATAATGTAGAATTAGAATCGATGGAAGATTGGATTGGTGTTTTTAATGGTGATGTTTGTGTTGGCTCATGGCCTTGGATGGGTGAATATAGTACAATTCCTGCAATGGGAAATGATGGAACAGAATTTACTTTTGGATATCTTGAAAATGGAGATATTCCATCTTTTAAAATTTATGATGCTTCATCAAATGATTATTATCCTGCTGTAGCCTCTGATCAGATAGAGTGGCAAAATTTAGGGTTTTATAATATAGACTCAATCAACGTGTTTTCTGATTGTAATGGTGATCCAGGTGGCTTGGCAGAAATTGATGATTGTGGAGATTGTGTAAATGGTAATACAGGGTTTGAATTTAATTATAATTTAGATGAATGTGGTGTATGTGGTGGAGATGGAACGACTCTATTTTGGTTTGATGAAGATGGTGATGGCCTTGGAGATCCAAGTTTATTTGATGACTTTTGTCTAGGTTCTGTTGAAGAAAATTGGGTTCTAAACGATAATGATGAATACCCAGATTGTGAAAATTCAATTGGTGTAAATCC
Organism: Fidelibacterota bacterium; assembly: GCA_002703375.1. Classification (GTDB taxonomy): domain Bacteria; phylum Fidelibacterota; class Marinisomatia; order SCGC-AAA003-L08. Next base: position 883 of record NZTO01000021.1, read on the forward strand.
ATATGATTGTAATGATGAATGTCAAGGATCAGCTATAGAGGAAATATTTTATTTTGATGAAGATGGAGATGGATTTGGAGATCCAAATGTAAATGAAACTTTTTGTAACGCCTCTGTACCAAATGGTTGGGTAATAAATGACACTGACGAATGCCCATATGATTTTAATAAGCAGANTCCAGGTATATGTGGTTGCAGCATTGCTGATACAGATACGGATTTAGATGGTTTTGAGGATTGTATTGAATCCTGTGATGAAGATCCAAATAAAACTGATCCTGGTGTTTGTGGCTGTGGCGTTGAAGATGCAGATTCAGATGAAGACTCAATTGAAGATTGTATTGACGAATATCCTCAATGCTTTTTTAATTATTTGGATTGTAATGATGAGTGNGGTGGTTTAGCTTTTGAAAATGAATGTGGATGTGTAGAAGGTTCAACTGGTTTAAGTGAAGATAATTGTTATGGCTGTACAGATATTGTTGCTTGGAATTGTCCTAATTGCGAAACAGGAAATGATAATGCAACTATTGATGATGATTCATGTATTTATTCACCCACGGAATTTTTGTTTAATGAATCTCAATTACAGGCAGTATACTACATATTAGAAGCAGATATTGTAAGTGAAAATTTAGTTGAATTAGAAGATTGGATAGGTATATTCTATAATGATACTTGTGTTGGTTCAGCTCCTTGGCAAGGAGAATTAACACCTATCGTTGCAATGGGTAATGATGGAACTGATTTAACAAATGGATACATAGAACAAGGAATGACCCCCTCATTTAAAATATATGATTCTTCGATTGATGAGTATTTACCTGCTGAGTCTCAACAGGATTTTGGTTGGCAAAGCAATGGTAACTTTGTGATTGAAAGTCTTAGCGGTAATTTTTATAGTACATATAATATTAACCTAATTGATGGTGCAAACTTAGTTAGTTTTCCTGTATTACCTGAAAACCGAAGTATAGAAAATGTATTTTCAAGTCTGGGTGAAAATATTTGTTCAGTAATCAGTGAAGGTTTAGCAGCAGCACAACTATCACCAGGAACCTGGGTTGGAAGTTTAAATGAAATTGAATANCATAAAGGTTATTGGTTAATAATGTGTGGTGGAAGTGATAATTTATTTATCGAGGGTTTTTCAGTAGAGCCATCCGAAGTTGTCTATGATTTACATATTGGTAATAATTTAATAGGGTTNCCATTTGATATTAGTGTTGATATATCAACTTCTATACCAGACAGTGTTGAATCGTTTTTTGAAGGAATAATTGGTCAGGGTGTTGCAGCGCAACAAGTATCTCCATTTACTTGGGTAGGTAGTTTATCTGATTTCTCAGGAGGAGATGGTTATTGGGTTAATTTAAATGATGATATGTCATTTAGTTTCCAAATAGAAAATAATGTTAGAATATCTAACAATAACTCTCAAAATGATAATCCCCAAAAATTATTCAAATATAATCAATCAACTTCACAATCTTTTTATTTTATTGAAAGCATTGAATATAGCAACATAAATCTTGAAGAGTATTGGTTAATATCATCTTGTAACAATTCAATTGTAGGTTCAAGAAAATGGACTGGTAAGTATACAGATCTTCCAGTTATGGGTTATGATGGTAATGAATTTACAAAAAATTATTGTGCTGAATCTGATGTTCCTGATTTTCAGCTTTATAACGAAACCTCTAATAAATATCTTAACTTAATTGGAGACATCGATCCTTATTCGAACAACAATATATCTAATGTGAATTTNATTGTAATTGAAGAAACTAATCCAAATGAATATATTTTAATGGAGCCTTATCCAAATCCATTTAATCCATCAACTACAATTGAATATAGTTTGAATAATGAATCACTTATTTCAGTGGAAATTATAGATATGCATGGACGACTGATTGATAAGGTTGTAAATAACAGTATTAAAGATCGCGGTATACATTCTATAGTTTGGAATGCACAAAATTATTCAAGTGGTGTATATTTCATTAGAATGATTGTAAACAATAAAGAATCTGGAATTAAGAAAATATTGTTAGTTAAATAATTGAAAGATTGTTTAAATAGTTTTTTTCTGGATTTCTCTAAAAAAGATATTTTTTTAAATCTGTTCTTTTTATAACTTTTCTAGTTAATAAAATAAATCATATTTATAGCTATGAATAAAATAATAAGATCATTCATCATAATCATATTTACTAGTTTTTTATATTCTGAAAACGAAAAACTTAATATTTATTTGATGGAATTTAATAATCTTGATAAGAGTTTGAAGTACAATCATTTAACAAAAGATTTACCAAATTTCATTATAAAAAAATATTCTAAGTATGATAACATTGCAATCAACTATGCAGGAAATATCAAGCCTTACTTAAATAAAAATAGTTCTAGTTTATTAATATCAAATAATTATTTAATTTTGGGTAGTTTTAATGTTGATGAAGAAAAAATAGATATTTTTTATGAGCTAATTGATTATGAAAATTGGACTAATATTTCTTCGGACAAAATTACTATACCATTAAAAGATTTAGGGTATTTAGAAGAGGGTTTTATCGACCGAATTGATGACCTTTTAAGACCATTTGTTCAGCTACCAATAGATTATGTCTACAATGAAGAAAAAAATACAACCAGATTGATAGATGAAAACGAAGTTTTGAACAATGAAGATGAGAACTCTTTGCACATTATTGAAAAAAATGTTATTACAGCTTTAGATGAATTAGAATTTTATTATGATACATATAATAAGCTAAAAAAAATTGATTTGGATAGAGGTCAATATGGTAATAGATATTATAGAGAATTTGATCTTGGTCAAATAAACAAGCAAGCATTAGGGTATGAAAAAAATACTGAGTTACTTCTTAAAGTGTTCGATGATGTTTTAGCTAACCCTTATAATGTTANGATTGGTGAGATGGAATTAAATTTAACTGGCTCTAAAGATGGCACTGTAAATGTACAAGTTCCTGTTGAGTTTTCAATGAAAAATCAAATTATAGATGAAATGTTGATTGATCTTCCACATTTCAGAGATGTAAGAGAAGATGGCATGATTTTTTATGAGTTTTCAGCAGAACATTATTTATTTTCNGATGATTTGTTAGATTATCTTTCAAAAATTGAGTATCAGGTTACTCCAATTATTTTTTTAAATGATAAAATTGGTGATGTAAAATTAATTATTATTGATTCATGGAAAGATAAATATGATAATTTTAAGTCTGACAAGATACCAATTATGAGNAAAAGAGAGTTTGAACCGTTATTTTCAATAATTCCGGGTACAAATAACATTAAAATGTTCATTGATCCTAGCATTAGTTTTGGAAATTATAAATTTAATATAAAAGGGAATGATTTAGGTTCATATTCTAAAATGACTGTTAAATTTATTTTGGAAAATAAATTAGATCAGTATCTAGAAGAAACTATAAGTGAGTTGAGGTAATTAATGAGATTTAAATTTTTAATATTAATAGTAATGTCAATTGTTTATTCTAGTGAGGCTAAGCTAGTTAATTTTACTTTGAAAGATCTTGATAAAAAAAAAGTGAATATTCAAGATTTTTATAAGAATGGACCAATTTTGGTTAATTTTTGGAATTTAGCTTGTGAGCCTTGTAAAAAAGAGATGAAGTTTTTAAATCAATTTGATCAAAAATTTGAAGAACANGGATTTAATGTAATCAGTGTAAATATGGATACCCCTAGATCTTTATCAAAAGTAAAATCTTTTATAAAATCAAAAAAATATACTTTTACAGTTCTTAGTGACCCTAGAGCTCAATTGTTTAGAAAGTCAGGTGGATCAATAATGCCATATACTCTGCTTGTGGATAAAGAAGGAACGATCATTAATAAGCATACAGGTTATAACCTTGGTGATGAGATTAATTTAGAAAAAGAAATTAAACATATTTTAGGTATTGATTCTTTAGATGTTAAAAATGTAAAGAAGTAAATTCAAGCCGGAGTTTCCCATTATTATAAAAATATTTATTTATTTACTACTAGGTTCCAGTCTCTGTTTAGCGAATTTAAGTTTATCCTATGTAAGTAAAGCTGGTGATGGTAAAAAAGTTTACGAATTAAATGANTCGCAAAAGTCAGATTATAAATATTTTGAAAATATTATTGATTTAAATTATTACTATAGTCAAAATTTTCATTTCTTTTCACAATTTGAGTATACATCACCACCACTTATAGGAAAGTATAATAACAAGATTAATAAAGCCTATTTTGAATACAGTAATGAAAAATACAATATTAAATTTGGTGATATTAATTTTCTATCAGGATATGGTCTTTCAATTAATTCGTATCAAGATCATTCATTAGATTATGACAATTTAATGAAAGGNATAGAAGTCAATTATAACATTAATGATATTTTTACTATCAGAGCATTACAGGGTTGGGATGAATTTAATTTTTATTCATCTCAGGCACAAGATTCATCTGATTTGTTTTATGATCTCAGTTCAAATTTTTATGATATCCATTATAATGGAGATTTAAATTTTTTTAATTTTAATGTNTACACNATATTTTATTCGTTTCAAAAAAGNAAGAATAAATATGATAATAATTTATTAGATGATTTTGCATTAGGATATCCTAACAAAATAATAGCNTATCAAATTGAGTATCAGGGAAATTCAGATAATATTTTTTTGAANTTAAACCAGGNNAATGATNTAGAATTTNNTACAAATGATTATACTCATACATTAGGATTCCAAAGTTCTNTTNTTAGTTCAGATCTTTATATTGAAAAGTCTTTTGTAANTTATCAAAAATTATTTACGGATGAATATGTAGNTGGCTCACGACTTTATTTTTCGATTTATAAAAATTTATTAAACTTCGATATTTCTTATGATCATATAAATTATGATTCAAAATTTCAAATTAATAATTTACTAAGTCCTCCTACTTGCATGTTGGAAGTAAATTCAGTCTTGAGCTCNAGAAATGATATTTCAATTGATTTTAATAATTCTTTAGGAAACCAAATTGAGATTAGAAGAGATTTATTTGGTTTTGATTGGCTTTTTAATACATCAATATATTATAAAAAATATNCTCATACAGAATCAGGTGAAATTACATCAAAAAATTTACCCAGTTTTTTTAATATGTTAAAATTTGATATAGATGANTACAAAAGCTATAATGATAAAAAAGAATTTTATCCTAAAAGAATAGTGTATTCAGAATTGTCTAAATGGTTTAATGATGATAAATTTTTTTTAAAGGGTGGTTTTTTTTCCTATAGAAGTTTAACATCAGTTTACGAAGTAGAAAATAGTTTAACATATCCATTTCAATATAGTTATAATTTTTCAGGTGGTAAAAGTATTAATGGGTATATAGAATATCAAGATAGAACAAAAATTAAAAATATTCATGAAAATTTAAATAAACATTATCATTACAACACCATTTATAATAGTTTTTCATTTACATTTAATTATGATTATGTATTTTCGATTTTTTCAGAGATTGAGAAAGATCAAGACCAATTAGAGAAAAAGTGGTCAGGTTTTGAATTAGCAATGAGGTTTTTAGGTAACAATAATATTTCTGTTTTTTATGGTTCGCAAAGAGGTGGACTTATATGCTCAAATGGCACTTGTGCATACTACCCAGGTTTTGAAGAAGGATTTAAAGCAACTTTNAGAATCAATTATGATATCTAACATAGATTAAAATATGACTTTAAAATTTATANTAATAGTTTTTTTATTTTTTATTAGTTGCGATACTTCAATCGAATCTAAAATTGCAGGTTGTACTGACCCTTTCGCTTGTAATTATAATATTAATGCAGTTGATGATATTGATAATTGTATTTTTGCTGATAATAATTGTGATATTTGTTCAGGAGAAAACAATGGATANGGTACTGTTATTGATAATGATGATGATAATGATGGAATATGTAATATAGATGAAAAATTTGGTTGTATGGATGAGGATGCTTGCAATTATGATGAATTTGCAGAGCAAAATGATAATAGTTGTACATATGAAAGTATTTGTGAAGAATGCGTTAATGGTTTAATAATAGATAACGATTTAGATAATGACCAGATATGTGATAATGTGGATGAATGTATATATACTACTAATAATGATGATATATGTAACTCAAATGTAGAACTTCCATACAGTGAACAAGATTTAATGATGGCTCAACATTTAGATCTAAACTTTGATATTTGCTATGGTTCTAATTCACAAACCAGTTTAAAAATTGGTGATTTCTTTGGTAAGGTAATTCATTTTAATTTATCTGCATCATGGTGAGGGCCTTGTTTCGAACACATCCCGGGTATGGATGAAATGACATTGAAATTTGATCAAGATAAATTTGTTTCAATAACGGTTTTAGATGATTTGGGGCAACCGTATACATGTGAACAATGGGGTCAACAAGGCATAAATGGATTCCCTTATGTTTTAGATGATGGTTCTTCAGATTACATATATCAATTATTTTTTGAGACTTCATACATATATCCTAAAAATGTTATAATGTTATAATTGATCATAAAATGCAAATACAATATTTAATGGATGGTTATAACGAAAATTTGTTAGATAGTTACATACAAGATTTAATCAAT
>NZTO01000022.1 GCA_002703375.1 Fidelibacterota bacterium
TAATCTGAAACAAGTAGTCCAATATTACCATCTATAGGTATACTATTAATAATATCTAAACTTAATTTTGCAATCACTAATGAGCTATCAATCTTAGATCTTGTGGATTCATCTAAGGGCTCTAAAACAGTTGGCTCACCTGGAATGAAACTAATATTTTTTGAAAAAACAAAAGAGAGTGCTGATTGCATAATAAAATCACCCCAAAGATATGTTTTTGGTGCTAAAATTCCATTTCCACTGATTGCTGCTCCTCCAGAAACATTTATTTCATCTGGTGCAATTGACATTACATCAACTATAGTTGAAATCCCGTCACTTGCAGTAACTGTTTCCTCATCGTAAAGAGTCCACTCAGTAGAATATATGTATTTTTTTGTGGTTTGACCATTTTTGTCAAAAACAATAACAGTTTTTGCGCTATCTTTTAGACTAGCACCATCATCTATAAAAAAATCACCGTTGACATCAACATTATTGTATGCTAATTCAGGATCAATTATTAATGTTACAGAATCTCCATTTTCTTTTTTACCAGTAAGATTTAAATCTAATGCTACTGGAATACCTATTTGATTTTTAATATCAAATGTTAATGATAAATCTGCAAATTCAAATCCTTCAAAACCTGAAGGAATATTTTCCATCGTAAATGGAGGTACATCAAACTCTAAATTTTCAGCTGCTGCAGTTACATAATTTAACTTAAGTGGTGCAAAAGATAATGAATTTATAGCCAAACCATAATTTTCACTAAGATCAAAAGTGACTGATCCATCATTAATAATAATAGATGTAATAACAACAATATTTTCTAAACTAGTTCCTGGACTTGAAATCCAATCAGAATTTTCATCATTTTCATTTTCTAAGATTGCATTAAATAAATAAAGACCACTAAANTCTAAAGTTTCTTCAACACCCCCTCCAATAGGAATATTTCTATTAAATTTTAAAATTTCNCCTTCTTGAGATGAAAAATTTGGAAACTCTATACTAAAATCAACATCTGTAAATAGATTGTTNTCTATATCCATAGTTAATTCGTTAAAAATTTGATCTACATCATCATCATCAGTTACACAATCACTACCATTACATAATTGACCACCAACAATATCAATTCCTTGTTGATTACCTTGCATATTAACATTTTCAACAACTTTAATGGTATCAGCATTAAGAGAGCCTGTAATACTTTTAACATTTTGAAAATTAATTTGTAAACCTAAATCTAAATTAATATCAGTTATGGGGTCTATCTCCAAGTTATTTTCGTCTGTACATTCATAGTTAGCAGTAGGAGGATCAAAATCAGGATCATCGTTGCATAGAAACCAAGTATCAGTTGTTACATCTGGACTGGAAGTGCNNTAGCATACCGGAAAATTANTAGGTACATTGTTATAAATATTTACTTCACCATTACCAGTTTGATCATTTATAACCATTCTCAAATCTATGGTTAAATCTGAAGATAAATTCACTAAATTTGTACTTGATATATTAAATGTTAGTGGAGCTAAAGTTGTTTCGGGATCAACATCAGAAAAGATAAATGTATTTTGACCATTGTCGTCCAAAAATAATACATCATCATTGGATGAAAATATGACCTCTACTTCTGCGACTTCAAAAGGATAATTATTTGTTAATTCGATAGTAACAAATCCCTCATCAATAGTTATATATTCCAAAGAAGAAAAAGAATCGTTAGTTAATTGACCAATTTCATTTGGATCAAAAAGTTGTTGAGTCGTTGGTAAATCTGCAATACCATCATNATCAATATCAATATTGTCTGGAAGAGTATATCCATCACTACCTATTATTCCTGCATGAAATAGAAAACATTCAATTAAGAATGGTGCATAAAGACCTGGATTAGAAAGATCTGCAATTTGTTCATAAGCAACTAAACCTAATGGCAGTGAAATTGGTACATTTATTTCTGGTATATCAAAACTAATATTAGATCCATCATCAGCAAAATTAATACCTTGTACATTATCAAACGCAGGAGGCGTAATCTCAAAATAGGAACTAAAGTCATTGTTTACTCCAATAGAATCACCATTTTCTCCTACAAGCTCAGCTGAATACTCAATAAATAATGTACTATCTTCATCGAAGAATATATTATTAGTTTGAACCGTGTCACCTTCACCATTTATAAAAATNCCATCCCCATTATCGTTTGCTCCCATCGCACCAAAAGTATAATTTTCNTCTATTAAAGGAAATGATAGTGGCCAATTCCACGCAGGCATTTCAAAAGAATTGATTTCTTCAAAATCNCAGCTAATAAATAAAATATTTATTATTATTAGAAACAAATATGTTCTCATAAATTTCATTATTAATACCTATAATGATCAGGTTTATATGGCCCCTCCTTTGAAACACCTATATAATCAGCTTGGTTATCAGACAATCTAGTCAACTTTATATTTAAGTGATCTAAATGAAGCAAAGCAACTTTTTCATCAAGATGCTTAGGTAATGTATGAACACTTATTTTGAACTCGTCAGTCCATAGAGCCATTTGCGCTAAAACTTGATTCGTAAATGATGTTGACATTACAAATGATGGATGACCAGTTGAATTACCTAAATTAACCAATCTCCCTCTTGATAAAACAATTATTGAATGACCATCTTCAAATTCAAATCTGTCAACTTGTGGTTTAATATTAACTTCTTTTATTTTTGGATTATTTTCCAAATATGCGATATCTATTTCTAAATCAAAATGACCAATATTACAAACAATAGCGTTATTTTTCATTTTTTCCATATGGGATCCAGAAATAACATCTCTACAACCTGTTGTTGTAACAAAAATATCACCGTACTCACAAGCCTCTTCTATAGTTACAACTTGATATCCTTCCATTGACGCTTGTAGTGCACATATTGGGTCAATTTCTGTGACATACACTCTAGCACCATAACCTCTCATTGACTCTGCACAACCTTTACCAACATCACCAAAACCACAAACAATAACATTTTTACCAGCAATCATTATATCTGTTCCTCTTTTAATACCATCAGCTAAAGATTCCCTACAGCCATATTTATTATCAAATTTTGATTTTGTGACAGAATCATTAACATTAATAGCTGGAAAAGGTAAGTTTCCTTCCTTAAACAATTGGTACAAACGATGAACTCCAGTTGTGGTCTCTTCGGACACACCCTTGATTTCAGGTACAAGATCTTTATATTTCTCAAGAACTATTTGAGTTAAATCACCCCCATCATCTAATAACAAATTAGGACCTTTACCATCACTGAATTTTAATGTCTGTTCAATACACCACCAATACTCTTCTTCAGATTCTCCCTTCCAGGCAAAAACTGGAATACCTTTTTTTGCAATAGCTGCAGCTGCGTGGTCTTGTGTTGAATAAATATTACAAGATGACCATCTTACTTCAGCTCCAAGCTCAACTAATGTTTCAATTAAAACTGCTGTCTGGATCGTCATGTGGATACATCCCGCAATTTTAGCACCATTCAAAGGTTTACTTTTTCCATACTCTTCTCTTAATTTCATTAAACCTGGCATTTCATTTTCAGCTAAATCTATTTCTTCTTTTCCAAAGTCACTCAAATTGATATCTGCTACTTTGAAATCTTCTACAATAACATCTGTTTTTGTATCATTCATTTTGATAACTCCTCTAAACGTTTATTTATTTCATCAATCATATCAGTTTTCTCCCAAGGATAATCATCTCTACCAAAGTGACCATATGTTGCAAGTGGTTGGTAAAAAGGTGTTTTTAATTTAAGTATATCAATAATTTCCTCCGGCTTCAATGGAAAAACTTTTTTTACTATATCAATAATTTTTTCATCGCTGATTTTTCCAGTTCCCATTGTATCTACCAATAATGAAACAGGTTCTGCCACACCAATACTATATGCTAGTTGAACCTCACAATGATCAGCTAATTTAGAAGCAACTATATTTTTAGCAATATAACGTGCCATATATGCTGCTGAACGATCAACTTTTGAGGCATCTTTTCCAGAAAATGCACCACCTCCATGTTTTGCGTATCCTCCATAAGTATCAACGATAATTTTTCTTCCTGTCAAGCCCGTATCACCAATTGGACCACCTACTACAAATCTGCCTGTTCCATTAATAATAAAATCATCATTCCATTTAATCTTATATTTTTTTAAAACAGGTAAAATTACTTTCTCAATGATTTGACTTTTTATGAAATTACACTCTTCGATTTCATTTTTAAATTTATTTAGCATATCAGTATGCTGTGTAGCAATCACTACCTTAACTACCTCGACTGGTTGACCATCTTCATATCTAACTGTAACTTGTGATTTTCCATCTGGACCAAGCCAATTTAATGTACTATTTTTTCTTACTTCAGCTAATTTCCTTGTTAAATCATGAGAAATTTGTATTGGTATTGGCATTAATTCTTCTGTTTCGTTACAAGCATAACCAAACATCAAACCTTGATCTCCAGCTCCTTGCTCTTTATTTTTATCTTTATCAACCCCTTGAGCAATGTGAACACTCTGCTGGTCAATACTTTCATAAATTTTTGTATTATTTAAATCAACACCAAATTTTGGATTATAGCCTATCTCATTCATTACATTTTTTGCTATTTCAGAATATTCGATTTTTGCAGTGGTTGTAATTTCACCTGAAATGTAAATTACGTCTGTGGTAACAAGTGTCTCACAAGCCACCCTAGCATTAGGATCATTTTCTAATATTTTATCTAAAATTCCATCAGAAATTTGGTCACATATCTTATCTGGATGACCTTCTGTTACAGACTCTGATGAAAATAAACCTTTTTTAATCATATATAAATATACATTCCTTTCTTTAATAACTATCTACAATTTTTATATTCTAATTGTAAGGACCTATTATTTCGTTTTTTAAAATTTTATTTTCAATTAAAGTATCATTTAAAACAATAACATTTTTCAATGATGAATTTTTAATTACACAACCTCGAGAAATATGACAATATTTTAAATTTGAATTTATAACTTTTGCACTTTCAGATATAAAATTTGAAGATTCTATTGATGAAAATATTTTTTGATTTGAGGCCAACAAAGTTTTTTTGATTCCGCAATCCATATATTCATTTATTTTTGTATATTCAAATTTGTTTTGATCGTTAATCATAAACTGAAACGCATCAGGTAATTGATATTCATTTTTTGTTTGAATATTGTTTGTTATTACATTATCTATAGCATTTAGTAATTTTTTTTGAGAATGAATGTAATATATACCTATTTGAGCTAAGTTCGATTTTGGATTTTTTGGTTTTTCTACGAATTTAATNATTTTATCTTGATCAAGCTCAATTATACCATAACGTTCAGGATCTTCTACTTCTAAGACACCAATATTTGATTTAGTCCTATTGCAAAAATCAACATAATCAATATCAAAAATCGAATCTCCTAAAATAATAAGTACTGGATTTTCNGTTTTTTGAAGACCTAATTTTATTGCGTGCGCTAATCCTAACTGTTCNGATTGATATATACAATTTATATTTAGATTTTTATAATTTTCAATATATTCTTTTACCTTATCTTGAAAATGACCAGTAATTAATTTTACTGAATTGATATTTAAACTATTAATTTTGGATAGGATATGACCTAATATTGGTTTGTCACCAACAGGAAGTAGACATTTTTGAGTATACTTTGTATGAGGATAAAATCTTTCACCTTTACCTGCCACAGGTATAATTACATCAATTAAATTATTTTGATTCATCATCAATTAATACCTCTTTTGGTCCATAGGATTTCAAGCTGTAGTTATCTAATTCATAATTTGAAAAATTTTCTATAAACAACTTAGCTAATTTTAAAGCATTTTTATCATATTCAAATTTATTTATCCAAGCATCTCTAGGAGATAAAACTGATGAATCTACTCCATCNATAGAACTTGGAACTTTAAGGCCAAAAATAGGCTCAATATTAAAGTCAGAATTTTTGATACTTCCATTTAATATTGATGTAATTATTGCTCTAGTATTTTTAATACTTATTCTATTTGTACCAGATTCTGGAGTACCNCCAATCCATCCTGTATTAACTAGGTATACACTNGAATTAAATTTCTGCATTTTTTCTTTCAATAATTCTGCATATCTTAAAGGATGAAGTGTTAAAAAAGGTCCACCATAGCAAGGAGAAAAAGTTGCAACCGGTTCTTTAATTCCTCTTTCAGTACCAGCTATTTTGGCCGTATATCCATTAATAAAATGATACATAGCTTGCCCCTCATTTAGCATCGAGACTGCAGGTAAAACACCAAACGCATCACAGGTTAAAAATATAATCGTTCTAGGATGTCCTGCAACACTGGNCTTTCCCTGACCGTTTAGGGAATTGGGTATATATTCAATTGGGTATGAAACTCTNGTATTTTCAGTTTTTGAATTATCAAAAAAATCAATTTTTCTTGTTCTTTCGTCAAAAACAACATTTTCAAGAAGAGATCCATGTTTTATAGCATTATATATATCTGGTTCATCTTCTTTGCTTAGATTAATTACTTTAGCATAGCACCCACCTTCAAAATTAAAAATTCCTTTATCGGACCAACCGTGCTCATCATCGCCTATTAGTGGTCTATTAGGATCTGTAGATAATGTAGTTTTTCCTGTTCCACTCAATCCAAAAAATAATGCTACATTTTTACCTTTATTATCGACATTGGCTGAACAATGCATTGATAAAATATTTTTTTGAGGAAGNAAANAATGCATTAATGAAAAAANACCTTTTTTCATTTCTCCTCCATATTCTGTCCCACCAATGATTGCAATCTTTTTTTCTAAATTAAAAATTATAAATGTTTCTGAATTTAAACCATGTTGCCTAAAATTTTCATTTTTAACATCAGACGCGTTTATTATTGTAAAATCTTCTTTAAAATTTTCTAATTCATTTTGACTGGGTCTGATAAACATATTGTGCACAAAATGAGCTTGCCAAGCTTTCTTAGCAATTACTCTGATTGATAATCTATTTTCTTCATCAGCACCTGCATATCCATCAAATAAAAATGTGGGCTCTTTAGAATCATTGTAATAATTAATTATTTTATCGTAAAGTTCATCAAAAATCTTTTTTTCAACTTTTTTATTAACTGGTCCCCACCAAAGTAATTTTTCAGATGTTTTTTCTTTAACAAAATATTTATCATTGGGTGATCTACCAGTATATTCACCAGTATCGATCATAGTTGCACCATTCATACCAATTCTGGCATTATCTCTAAGCAATGAAAACTCTATTAGTCTTTCAACTGGTAAATTTCTGTATATTTTTGAATCTGAATTGATACCTATTTTTTTTAAATCTTTCTTCATAAATCTCCTCAAGAATCTGGATGTGACAACTTNTATATTTCTTTTAATTTTTCTTTTTGAATATGCGTATAAACTTGCGTAGATGATAGACTATCATGTCCTANTAAATCTTTTACAGCTATAATATCTGCTCCATTTTCTATTAAATGAGTAGCAAAAGAATGTCTTAATGAGTGCGGACTTAATTTTTCATCATCTGACACCATTCTTAAATACTTGATTACTGTATTATAGACAGTTCGTATTCCAATGTGTTTACTATATTTATTTTTTATTAAAGAGGGAAATAAATATTTATTCATAGAATTATTTTTCAAATGTAAATATTTTTTCAGTGCATATTTTGCTCTTTCTCCTAAAATAACAATTCTATCTTTGTTACCTTTTCCTGATACATGTATTGTGTTGTTATCTAAATTTATATNAGTTTTTTCAATTTTTACTAATTCTGATATCCTTACGCCAGTAGAATAAAAAAGTTCTAAAATAGTTAAGTCTCTTATACCATTTGGTGTATTAACTTCAGGAATACTCATTAATTTNATAATTTGTTTTTTTGATAATAGATGTGGTAACCTTTTTGGAACTTTTGGTATTTTTATGGTATCTAATGGGTTTTCAGATATTANCTTATTTTTATATAAATATTTGTATAGTGATTTCAACGTGGCAATTTTTCTAGCAATTGTTTTAGCTGAGTATTTNTTTTTATCTAAATGGATTAGATAATTTCTGAAAATAGTTTTACTTATTTTAGTAAACAATTGATTATTTTCGTACTTTTCTACAAATTTACCAAATTGCATTAAATCTGCATTGTATGATTTTATGCTATTATCCGATAGTTTTCTTATTATTTTTTGATAATCCAAAAATTCCGTAATAATTCTGATATTTTTATATTCTAATTTAGACATTTTTTTCCATTAAACTCATTGCTAATTTAAACTCATTAGGAATTGGAGCTTTAAATTTGATATACTTATTTTTAACTGGATGCATTAATTCTAATTTATATGAATGTAATGCTACTCTATTAATTTGCTTCATAATCTGCTTACAGAGTTTTGAATAATCAGAATGAAAAGATTTAATTTTTTTATAACCTCCTCCATATAAGTCATCACAAAGTATAGGATTTCCAATATTTGCTAGATGAACCCTTAATTGATGAGTTCTACCTGTTTCAGGATACAGATTGACAATTGAAAAAGGTAAATATATATTTTGACAAGAATATTTAGTTTTAGAAAATTTACCTTTGCTAGTACTCAAACAAAACTTAGTTCTTTGCTTTCTATCTCTACAAATATAACCCTCAATTTTACCTTTTTCATTTAATTTTCCCCATACAATTGAAAAGTAATGTTTTTTAACTAGACGTTTTTCAAACTGCATTGATAAATTTGCATGCACTTGGTCAGTTTTAGCAATGACAATTACTCCTGAAGTGTCTTTATCAAGCCTATGTACAATCCCTGGCCTATCAGTGTTTATATTTGATAATTTATCAAAATGATAAAGAAGACCGTTTAACAATGTTCCTGAATGATTACCATTACCGGGGTGAACTATAATTCCTGGTTTTTTATTTATTGCTATTAAAGAATCATCTTCATATAGAACATCTAAATCTATTTTTTCTTTTTTTAAGGAAAGATCACTATTGTCTGAAATTATAGAACCCGATATTTTTTCTCCTCCAATTAAAAGAATACTGGGTTTAGTGGATTTTCCATTAAGCAAAATATTACCACTTCTAATATTCGATTGTATTTTTGATCTTGAAGTTTTGATAAGTTTTTTAACTAAAAATTGGTCTAACCTAACATTGTTATCCTCAACAAGTATGTCAATATGCATTGTGACCTACTTTACTGTTAATTTTTCTTCGTAAAAGTATGCGTAAAGCAAATAAAATATAATCCCAACTGTTATTGCTGTATCAGCAAGATTAAAAATATACCAACGATAGCCAAATTGTGAAAAACCAATATCAATAAAATCTATTACTCCAGGATAATATAAATTTTCAAAATCTAGAATCATTAGCGTTCTATCTACAATATTGCCAAAAGCTCCCCCTAAAATAAATGCTAAAGATAATTTATATAACTTATGACTATTTCTCTCCTGATATAGATGATAGATAATACCAAATGTAATAAAATAAGACAAAATTGTAATTAAAAGGTGAAATTTGCCAACATCTATACCAAAAGCGATACCTGGATTATAACAAAGAGTAAACCTTAAATAATGGCCTATAATATCATGAGGTACATATGGTGTAAAATTAGATTGGACCCACAGCTTTGAGAACTGATCAATGATTAAAACTATTATAGAAATTAAAAAGTAGTGCAATTTTATTGACTATTTGATTTACAAGAAAAGCATTTAGTTGTATGTGGGACCTCTATAAGCCTTTCTTCATTAATAATCTCGCCACATATTTTACAAATTCCAAAAGTACCATCGTTAATCATATCTAATGCCCTATTTAAATACTGGAAATAACTATTTTCTCTGCTTAGCCAATAAAAAGCTTTTTCTCTTTCTTGCTGATCTGAACCAGCATCAGCCATATGAGAAGAATAAATAGCATTAACAGATTCATTTTTCATCATATCTTCTGTTCTTTCTTTGGACTGAGCAATATCATCCATTATTTTTTCTCGTTTTTGTAAAATAATTTCTTTAAAATAATCAAGTTTTTCTTTAGATAATTTTTTCTTAATCATAAATTATTCCTCAATATGTTTTTTAATATAAATATTAATTTTTTTACCATTAATTTTAATTTTTTTTGGTTCATTCATTTTTATAGATTTTTGATTAAATGAAACAGCTAACACCTCATTAAAAAAATATTCTTTATTTGTAGTTAGTGCATCCAATATCTGTTCTGAACCATCAATTTTAACATCTATGCGATCTTCAACATTAAGATTTATTTCTTTTCTAAAACTTTGTATATGCCTTATAATGTCCCTAACAATACCTTCTTTTATCAAACTATCTGAAAGTAATGTATTAATTCCAATTGTATATTTTTTATTTGAAACTACAGAATAATTATTAATAGGTACTTCTTCAATAATAATTTCTTCAGGATTTATAATATGATTTTCACCACTTAAATTAATTGAAATATCTTTTTTATATTTGACTTTATCATAAATTTCTTTTGTGTCTTGATTTATAATAAAATCAATTACTTGCTTCATATTTTTACCAAACTTTTTTGATAATAAAGAAAAATTTGGCTTGATTTTATAGCTTATAATATCATCGACATTTTCAATAAATTTAATTTTTTTTATATTTAATTCTTCTAAAATTTGCTTTGAATTATTATGAATAAGCTTATCTATTTTTTCATTTGAATAAATTATTAATTCATTTAAAGGTTGTCTATTTTTAATATTTGCTAAATTTCTGCAAGATCTACCCATGGTTACGATAGATATAACAGTATCAATCTCATTTATCAAATCTTTATTTGCCCACTCATTATTATAAGAAGGGAAATCAGTTAAATGAATACTTTCATTATTTTCTGAATTTGAACCTGAGACTAAATTTTTATATATTTTATCAGTTATAAAAGGTGTTACTGGTGCAATTATTTTCAATAAAACTATGATTGTTTCATACAAAGTTGCATACGCGGCTATTTTATCGCTGTCATTCTCACTTTTCCAAAAACGTCTTCTATTTCTTCTAACATACCAATTTGATAAATTATCTATGAATTTCACAACTTCATCCATCATTTTGAAAATCTGAAAATTATCGTAGTATGATTGAGAAATCTTTACAAGTTCATTTACTTTAGCAAGGATCCAATGATCTAATTTTGATAAAGTTAATTTTTTAATATTGGAATAACTATTAGGATCAAAATTATCTAATCTTGCATATGTGACAAAAAATGAATACGTATTCCAAAGAGTTATCAACCTTTTCCTGACTTCATCTGCTGCTCCGTAACCAAAACGTAAATTTTGCTCTGGGTTTTGTGATGCATACAACCACCTCATTACATCAACACCCATTTTTTCAGCTGCATCCTCAAACCATATAGCATTACCCCAACTTTTATGCATATCTCTTCCAGTTTCATCTTTGACAAGAGCATGCCCAAGGAGTGTTTTAAATGGGGCAGTATTATCCATTATCGTTGACATAGCCAACAAAGAATAAAACCAATTTCTAAATTGACCAGGAAAGCATTCAGTTACAAAATCAGCAGGGTACCATTGCTTCCAATATTCTTTATCTTGATTATATTTTAATGTAGAGAAAGGTACGATTCCAGCATCTAACCAAGGATTACCAACATCTGGAATCCTTTTACCAATTAAACCAGAATCAGGATGCTTAATTTTAACCTTATCTATCCAAGGTCGATGGGGACTATTGCCTTCAAAATCATCCCAACCTTCAATAGCTAATTCTTTTAATTCTTCCTTTGAACCAACTACATAAAATGAATTATCATCAAATGTCCATATTGGAAGTGCTAAACCCCAAAATCTTTTTTTAGAAATCATCCAATCACCCATATTATTGAGCCATTCATGTTCTTTTTCATTTCCCCAATCAGGTATCCAATTTATATTATCAACAATTTTATGAATTTTATCGCGCCAATCCATATTAATGTACCACTCATCAACTGTCCTAAACACAAGTTCATCACCACTTCTCCAACAGTGCGGGTAAACATGTGGATACTGCTCAGCATAGAATAAAAGTTTTTTTTCTTTTAAGTCATTAATTATCTTATCGGTAGTTTTTTTATCTGTTGCAACCAATCCATTTAACCATCCAAATTCATCTAAATATTTGGATTCATCATCTAAGGGCGCTATAGAAACTAAATTATTCTTTTTACCAATCTTATTATCGATTGCTCCGCATCCTGTTGCAATATGAACGATGCCTGTACCCTCTCCAGCCACAACATTATCATTTCCTATGCCATCTTTTCCACCATCGATTACTTTATGACATTTAATCGCATTTATCTTTTTATTTTCTAAATCTACATTCACAAATGGAAACCCACCATATTGTTGTTGAGCAGGTAACTCATCAAAAGGTCCATGATACTCTAGACCGATTAAATCTATTCCTTTAATTTTACCTTCAATTGTATAGCCACCTCTTTCTTTAAAAATTTGTTCTAATGTTTTTAATTTAGGTACACCTTTTATCCACTGTTTTTTTTCTTTAAATTGTTTTTTTAAACGCTCAAATTTAAAATTTTCTTCTGCAAGGTAATATATATGTCCATCATTTGACTTTACCATTAAGTAATCTAAACTAACATTAACTGCAGCAGCTATATTTGATGTCAATGTCCAAGGAGTTGTCGTCCACACTAATAAAGATTCATCTTTTCTTTTTTTTAAAGGAAATTTAACAAATACAGATAAATGAGAAACAAGTTTTCTTCCTTCAATTATTTCCATTTGTGAATATGAAGTTCCTGATCTTCCAGACCAAGGAACTACATCAGAACCCTTATAAATTTTCCCATCATCAAAAAGTTTTTTTAAAAAAGCCCAAATAGCATAATTGTTTTCATCAGACATAGTAAAATATGAATTATCCCAATCCATCCAATATCCTAACCGTTTTGATTGTTCAGTCTGAATTTTAGAGAATTTTCTAACACGATCTTTGCATAGATTGACAAAATTCTCTATTCCGTGCTCTTCGATATCTCGCTTTGATTTGAATCCTAATTCTTTTTCAACTTCAACTTCAACCCATAGACCTTGACAATCAAAACCATTTTGATATCGCAACTCCTTTCCAAGCATGGAATGATATCTTTGATATAAGTCTTTTAATGTTCTTCCCCAAGCGTGATGAACACCCATTGGATTATTTGCAGTAATTGGACCATCTAAAAAAGACCATTTTTCATTTCCTTTATTTTTTTTTCTTAATTTATTAAAGATATCATCTTCATCCCAAAATCTTAACATCTCATGTTCAATATCTATAAAATTAACAGCGGAATCTACTTTTTTAAATTTTGTTTTTTTTGGCATAAAATTTATTTTAATTGCGGAAGCGTGTGCGAATCGAACACACCTCTTAGTTTTACCTAAGACAGCAGCTTTGAAGGCTGTGGCACCCACCAGGGATACATTCGCTTCCAATTAATATTTAATACTAATACTTATTAAATAATATAATAATTTAATATTACTAAATTATGTATTAATCTGCAGAAAAAACCTTTATTTTCTTTATTAAATCTTTACTCAATATGTTGTGCAACTTAATCCACAAATCTTTGTTTATTTTTTCAAAATATCTCAATCTAGCTTGATCCCAAATTATAAATTCAACATTTTCTTCAACAAAAATATCAGCTGAAGCAGTTTCATTTGAAATTAAGCTCATTTCTGCAACAAAATTACCTCTGTTTAAAATATTAATTAATTTATTATTTTTTTTTACTTGAACTTTGCCTGATAATATTAATAACAAATGTTTTTGCTTTTGACCCTCTTTAATAATTTGTTTATTTTTTTTACTGACTATCTCTCCTAAAGACCAAAAATTTATAAACTCTTTTGTTGAAAAATTATAAAATATACCTTTGTAAAGATCTAAAATATCTTCAGGTATTTTAATAGGTTTTCTTTCATCTAATATCTGAAAAATATGATAAAAATTAATCAAAGTAAAAATCATATTCCATAAAACAATATCAATTCTTCCCTCAATCCATTGATAAATACCAGCAAGAATTTGCGCAATAGCCAATACAATTCTTAACCATAATACATCTTTAATGGAAATCGCTAAGAAAGTAACCAAATAACCTAAGTGTTGAATGATGCTATGAGACAATAAATTAAACATTTATTCAGAAACTATAATGGGATCATAGCCAAGATGGATACGAAGTCTTTTTTTAATTTTTTCTGCTGATTTTCTATCTTCATAAAAACCACATCTTACCGTATGCAAGATTTTATTTTTCTTTTTGACATCATAAATTCTACTTGGATATCCTACTGAACGCAAATTGTACATAGCAAGTTCAGCATTCTCCCTCTTACTATATGCTCCAACCTGAATCGTGAATTGTTTTTTTTTATTTTCTGGTTTTATTTCCTCAATTACATTGCAACCTGTACAACCAATATCATCAGTACTAAATTTTAAAGATTCTGAAATTCTATTGTCTATTTTTACTTTTGGGAATATGGTGTTAAATGTTTGAGAATATGAAGATGCCGTATCATTGCTTCCAGCAATAATTAAACATTTTAAAAATAAATTTATACCATTTTCTAAATGCTCTGATTTTCTATAATACATGTGAATTTTTTTAAACCATTCAGCTGCCTGTATATACAAGCCAGAAACATAATAATATTCGCCTATCTTCATGACAGCATCATCAGCATATTTATTATTTTTATGCATTTTATATATTTTTTTATATATTTCTATAGCATCATTACCATCTGATATTAATAAGGCTTGTAGATATAAAACGTCACCATTATTTGGATAGTCATCAAGAAGAGACTGGATTTTTTGCTGTGCTTCTAATGAATTACCAGAAATTACATCACCAATGATTCGATCTAGATTTGGACCTGCAATTAAAAAAGAAGTAAAAAATGAAAATACAAATATAAATATTAATTTTTTCATTATTCAAAATCTAAAGCTTACCAATACCTTGAATCAATGCATCCATTTTGTTTGATAATTCAATTAAATTTTCTTTCTTTAATTTGAGTTTTATAAACATCGCTTTTACAAAAATTGATTCAGGTGATTTCTCTTTAGCTTTTTCCAATAATTCAAAAGAATTTTGTTCTTCTCCTTTGTGATCATAAAAATCAGCTAGATGAGTTAATGCATGAATGTTTTCTGGATGTTTTTCAATAATTTGTTTTAAAATACTTTCTAATTCGTCAAATCGATTTAATGCATATAATCCATCTTTTATACTGCCAATAATTTTACCAGTGTCAACTGTTGAACACTCAATATATTTAACCCACATAGCAATAGCTTTACCTAGTAATTGCTTTGCATTATCATACAGTTCATCGTACTTATCTTGATGTTCCACATTGTCAGTTTTAATAGGGTTGTAATCTTGCGATTTTGAATAAATTGCATCACTTTCTTTAGCATAAGAATTACCAATGTAAAGATAAGCTTTAAACAAGTTTTCATCTATGTTTAATGATTCTTCAAATAAAGTTCTGGCTAATTTAAAATCGTTATTTTTTAAGAGCTGTCTACCCTCTTGTATTTTATACTTTCCAATTTCTGATGGGTTATCAATATTTTTAACTTTATGTAATTTTACCAAATATTCTGTCGCTTTATTCCAGTCATTCATGCAACGATAAATTTTAATCAAATGTTCAATTGCCCATTCATTTTTTTTGTCAAGCTCAATTATTTTTTCTGATTCAATAATTGAATTATCATAATCTTTTAGTGAAAAATAATCCAATGATAAATTTTTATATAATTCCATCTTTTCATAAACAGACATTTTTTTTCTTAATATGAGTGATTTATGTATTTTTAAAGCTTGTTTAGGATTTTTAGCTTCTCGAACTACTTGCCCTAACTTCAAATATGCAGGTATATTATTTGTATCGTCTTGAATGATTGTTTTAAAACAGTGGTATGCCGAATTAAGTTGCCCCAATACCATCATATCTAGTCCCTCAGAGTACAAGTCTTTAACCCTTGCTTTGTGGCTAGGCTTTAATTTTAAATAAGCGTAATACGAGATTATGAAAAATAAAAATAATAGTGATATTGAAATAAATGAACTAATCAAGGCTGGACACTTTTTCTTCTATTTTTACATCAAATGAAGCATTAGAATCTTTTATATCAATATCATCTTCAATAGCATAATTCCTAAGTGAATCTAATTCTACTTGTAAGCGCTTAACCTTTGTTCTCAATGACATTGTGTCTTTTTTTTCAGAAATAATCTGAAAAAGAGCAATTAAAAATCCCAAAATAGATCCACAAAAAAAAGTTAACGCTAAAATAATTGGAAGCAATAATTGAATTTGAAAATTTGGATACAACCAGATGGTGATGGGATCTGGATTTAAAATTTGATTTTGATATAACAAAGTACCAAAAGCAATTATTAAAATAATAACAACAAAAAGTTTAAACAATCTCAAAATATTATACCCTCTCTCCAAATAATGTTATGCCCTTTGTATCTAAAATTTTAACTTTAACTAAATCTTTAATTTTTTCATTAGTTTTATCAAAAACTACCCACATATTACCATCAAGCCTGCCTGCCCATTGATTTGCTGATTTCTTGCTCTCTTTTTCTACTAAAACTTCAAATGTTTTTCCAATTTTCAATTTATTATTTTTTAATGTTAATATTTTCTGAAGTGCTATATATCTCTCTAATCTATTTTGCTTAACTTCTTCATCAACCTGATCGGTGTAACCTTCAGCTTTTGTACCCGGTCTTGGAGAATACTTAAACATAAAAGAGTTATCAAACATAACCTGCTCTGCTACATCAAGAGTATCTAAAAATTCTTCTTCAGTTTCACCTGGAAATCCAACGATAATATCTGTTGTAATTGAACAATCAGGCAAATATTTTTTAATTTTAACAACAAGATCTAAAAACTCTTTTTTTGAATAAGTTCTATTCATTCTTTTCAAAATTCTATCAGATCCAGCTTGTAAAGGCAAATGAATATGATTACAAATGTTTTTATTTTTTTGCATCACTTCCAATAAATGATCATCAATATCTCTTGGATGAGGAGAAGTATATCTTAGTCGCTTTAAACCTTTAATCTTAGAAACCGATTCTAAAAGCTCTGGAAATTCTCCATCTGGAGTACGATATGAATTAACATTTTGTCCTAAAAGAGTTACTTCAATAAAACCCTGTTCAATACAAGCTTCTACTTCTTTAACAATATTATCAATAGTTCGACTTCTTTCTCTCCCCCTTGTAAATGGAACTATACAAAATGTACAAAACTTATCACATCCACGCATTATAGAAACCCATGCGTTCACACCAGATTTTCTGGTTGGAAACAAGTCTTCATAAATTTCAAATTTTGATAATTTTGTATCTACAAAATGACCATTAGTCTTGTTTCTGTTTTCTAAAATCTCAGGTATTTTTCTGTATGAATCAGGTCCTAATACAACATCTACGTAAGGTTTTGATTCCATTAGATCGTTCTTTAAGTTTTGAGCCATGCAACCCAAAACACCAATCATCATTTTTGGATTTTGTTTTTTCAAATGAGCTAAATTTTCTAATTTTCTATGAACAGTATTTTCAGCATTATCTCTAATTGAGCAGGTATTTAAAAATACTACATCCGCATTATTGTAATCTGATGTTGATTGGTATCCTGATTTTTCTAGAAAACTAGCAACTAATTCAGAATCATACACATTCATCTGACATCCGTAAGTTTCAATGAAATACGATTTAGTTTGAATTTTATTTTCTTTCAAAATCATTTATATAAAACCTCAAAGTGTAAATTGTGAAAAATTTAAAACAATATTAACTTTCTAAATTTGTTTTTAATTTATGAAAATTTGGTAATTATTTTAAATAAGATATTTGAAGATAAATTAAGATGGTTACATCAAAAAATCTAGTTGAATGTTCCTATTGGAACATCATAATAATAGTCCTTTGGATTAATATTTTTTCCAAATTTTTTAATTTCATAATGTAAATGCGATGCTGTTGACTTACCGGTATTACCAACTTTCCCAATAGTTTGACCCCTTAAAACTTTATCACCAGCCTTGACTTTTCTTTTTGATAAATGAGCAAAAACAGTTCTATAACCATTACCATGATCTATTTCAATATAATTACCATAGGTACCCCAATATTTAGATTTTTTAACTATGCCATCAGCTGTAGCAACAACAGGAGTCCCAATTTTGGCTGAAAAATCATCTCCATCATGAAATCTATATTTTCTGTCAAAAGGATCTCTTCTATAACCATATCCAGATGAAAATCTACCTTTGGCTCTATCTACTGGATGAATCGCCGGTATATACTTATAAATTTCCGGTGACTTTAAAACCTCTTCATAAGATTCAAAATAACTTAAACTCTCTAAATTAAGTAGTCTATTTAAATGATTGATTCGTTTTTTCATTTCATTTAAATTAGTCTTCTTTGGCAATAAATATTCAAGGTGAGATGAATGGTCTTTTTCTTGACTTCCACCTGTACCCAAACGCCTTACATCATCATTTATTGGAGGTAATTTGACTATTTTTCTAAAAATCTCTCCTTGTTCTTTGATTGATTCTAAATCTTTATAAAATTTTTCAATTCGTAATTCTTGTGATTCAATAATTTCTTGTAGCTGTTTGTTTTCATCTTTAATATTGCTCAATTTATTTTTATAGGCAAAATTTGCATATGAATCGGAAAATAGAAAAAGAAATGAGGATAATATTGAAATTAGAATAAATATAGATATGTAAAAATGTTTTGGGGTAATATTATACTCTCTTAGGCCTAGGCTGTCCTCGCCAATTAACAATATTTTAAATGCCTTTTTCAAATTAGTTTTAGTATATAATTACTGTTTATAATATTTTCAAATTACTGCGTAAGTTAAATATGATAGTTAATACAAAACAATATTTGTTCTTTTATAATCCTAAAATAATATTATTTAATGCTATAATATCTAAGATCGAAATAGATAGATCATAGTTAATGTCAGCAGCTAAAAATTCTAAGTTATTGAAATGTCCAGGGCTTAAAATTTCATTAACAAGTTCAATAATATCTAGTACATCAATTTCCCCATCAAAATTTATATCTCCCAATGCAATGGATTCTGGTTGAATTATAATACAATCTTGGTATGCAATTGGTAAACTTAAGCCGTCTACACTAGAAAAAATACCATTTTCTAAACACAACTCAGTTTCATTATAATTTTGAACGGAAAAAGATACTGTTGTAAGTAAATGCTGCCCTGAGGGAATAGATGTTCCAGTCAAAGAAAATGCCAATACAGTACCAGTTTCGTTTGTAGAAATTAAAAAATCACTTTCGCTCGCCACTCCTCCATCTGCATCAACTAAACTTATTACATCAGGTGTATCTGTAATATCAAATTGAAAACCTGCAATGTTTATAGTATTTTGAATTATTATATCAATGGTTCCAATTTCTGAATTAATATTATCAAATCCAATTATAACCTCACCTAATTCGCCATCAATTGAAAAGTTTTGATCACTGTAATCATATACACTAGCATCATTTATAGATGATACTTTAATTTTATAATCATTACCAGGAATAAGTGTTAATGGAACATTCCATTGAAAAGAACCGTCACTCGGAGTAGATGATGAAATTGTTAAAATATACGTACCATTTTTGTATAATTTAATTGATACGTAATCATCTATATTATCTGTCCAAGCTATATTATAACTTTGTCCCATATCCCATACTTCTGAACCATTTGGACTAGACAAGCTCATTTCAGGATTGAAACCATCATAAGTACCATCAATAAAAGTTAATCCTGTATTTTCTGGATCTAACCAATCTTTTAATCTTGTACTTGAATTTGAACCATATTCCCAAGCTCTATTGAGTCTACCATATCCTACGTCATATTGCTGATCGCAATAACAATTGAAACTGTAACAATAGTCCGTATACATATGACTACTTGGACCTATTGTTCTATTATTATGATCAAACAAAGGAGAACCTGAAGAACCTGGATATATTCTACCATCATCGTACTGAAATACCCAAAAATTATATTGACCTTGTATATTATCTTCTGTGAATGATATTTTTTTTATCCCTCCGCCAGCATGATGAATTCCATATACATCATTAGGAGATGATGAAGAGTTTGACCATCCATTATAAAATGCATCATATGATACTGGTGGATTCGTATTTAATTCTAATAATGCAAAATCAGGAGCTTCACCAACTGCGCGTAGGGAAGAACCAGTCATACTATACTGATATGATCCTGAACTTCCATTACAAGATGTTGATTGATATTTAAAATAAAAATTATAATTATTAGCATTTCCAGATAAACAGTGCTCAGCTGTCAAAACGTATGGAGTCAAATCCTCTTCAACATTATTTATTAAAGACGCGGAGCAGGTTCCTCCTCCCATTGTCATTAAAACAACTGAATTGATTTGATCTTCAAATGGTTCTCCTTCTGCGCAAGCTACATTTGTGTTACAACTATTTCTCTCATTTTGATAAGAGTCACTGAGTTTCAATAGATCAGTAAAATCGTGTATGATTTTGGATATTTCAATATATGAATCATTTACCACATTAAAAGGAATGAAAATTTCTATGACTATTTCATCACCCTTTACAAGAGTAGTAGAAAATTTTTTGTGAATTTTATTATTTTGAGAATTAAATGATCCTATTGTCATTTGTCTATCAACACTATAAACGAACATCTCAACTTCCTGGCTTAAAAAAAATCTGTCCATTTCTAGTCCAATAGCTTGAGCACCCTTAGATTTAATTTTTAGAAGATAAACATTTCCTCCTAATACAGGGTAAGAAACTGCTTCATCAAAAAAATCAATATCTACTAAATATTCATCTCCATAAATAAAATATTTAGGCATATTATTTCTGTCTATTAGTAACTTATCATCTAATTTCGTTTTTATTGTTGGTACGATATCTAGATTATTTAAATAATGAGGTTTTCCTCCTTGACTTATTTGAGTATATAATTGAGAAACCATAAAAAATGTGATAAAAAATATTCTTTTCATAAAAATTCCATTTAATTAAAATATATTAATCGTAATCTATAATGTATTTATCAATACATTTATTAACATAATTGTAACAAGTTTTATATCAATGAAAAAAACAGCTGGAATTTATATTCATATACCATTTTGCACCGTAAAATGCATGTATTGTGATTTTTATTCAATTACTAATAGACTTGAAGATACTCCTCAGTTTATTAAAGCCATAATTGAAGAGATTAAATTATCAAAAGATATTCATAATAAAAACTATGATTTTGATACTATTTTTTTTGGTGGTGGCACACCATCTCTAATTGATCCTATATGGATTGATAAAATTCTAACAAACCTTTATAAAACATTTACTTTTAAAAAAAATATTGAAATTTCCATTGAAGTAAATCCAGGAGAAATTAAACTAGAAAAATTAAAAACATTAAAAAAAATTGGTCTTAATAGAATTTCAATTGGAGTACAAAGCTTAGATGAAAAACTTTTAAAATTTTTAGATAGATTACATTCACCCATAGAATCAATTGAAACTTATAAAAATGCAAGAAAAGCAGGTTTTGATAATATTAATGCTGATTTAATATTTAATATTCCAAATCAATCATTAGTTCAATGGGAAAAAGATATTCAAACTATGATCGAATTAAATGTTGATCATATCTCTTCATATTCACTTACTGTTGAAAAAGGGACTGTATTAAATAAAGAAGTAAACAGAGGTAATATAATTATGCCAAATGATGCAAATGATAAAAGAATGTATTTGCTTGCTGTTAATGAATTAATAAAGAATCAATATGGTCAATATGAAATTTCTAATTTTGCAAAACAGAATAAAAGATGTCTACATAATTTGCACTACTGGAACCTTGATCCGTATATATCTTTTGGTCCTTCTGCACATAGCTATGATACAAAAAAGAGATGGTGGAATACCAAGTCTCTTGATAAATATTTGAAAATGATATCAAACGGGGAGTTGCCTATTCAAGGTTATGAAACTTTAAATGTCAATGAAAAATTTAACGAGCTTATTTTAAATGGCCTAAGGATGAATGATGGAATTAAAATTCTAAGATTAAAAAATGTATATTCAGGGAGCGATTTTGAAAACTATCTAGATAAACAACTTAAAAAAAATAGTCGGCTCTATATTAAAGATGAGTGTTTAAAATTAAACAGAACAGGTATGCTCTTTGCTGACGAAATTGCTTCAAATATGTTTATTTAAAATTCTTACTTCATTAAAATCATTTTTTTATTAAGCGATATGTGATCAGACTCAAGTTGATATATATATATTCCAGAAGGAACAGAAGTACCAAAACTATTTTTACCATCCCATTGAATGGTATGATATCCTGCATCAAGAATTTCGTTTACTAGGGTATTAATCTCTTTGCCAAGTAAATTTATAATCTTAACAGTAACTAAACTTTCACTCGCAACACTGAAATCTATAGTAGTTGTAGGGTTAAATGGATTAGGATAATTTTGATACAAAGCGAAATTATTTGGCATATAATTGTAATCTATATTAATCTCATTAGCTTCGTTATTGGCTGCAACTGCAGAAACCAGTTCAAATAGACCAAGTGATGTAAAAATATTAGAGTCTTCTGATATATTATTTCCATTAATACTATAAATTAAAATATCGTAATAATCTCCATTCTTATTAATTGTAATATTCATATCTAAATCTTGATTCAATCTGATTTTATCAGCTTTGACTCTCAATTGGATACCAGCAACAGCTCCGTTAGGTATAAGATCCAATGAATTCTCAGAGATATTTATTTGGGCATTTTGAGATATATTTGAATAAGTTGGTCTGTTTTCATCAAGGACAAAATTAATTATACTTATTATATCTAAAATGTTAACCAATGAATCTCCATTCAAGTTTGCAGCACATTCTTCAAATTCAGTTGGGGATTGTCCAATATTAACTATGATATTTACAGCTCTAACTATATCTAATATATTCACAGTTCCATCACTATTGATATCAGCGACACCACAGCTGTGATGTATCATAAAAGTGTAACTACTCATCCACGTGTTACCATTATCATCATTAAATTCAACATCGATTGATGCATTATGACCAAATGGTGCGTCAGATGATACTGAAAAATTTATAGCTTGATCACTGGTGACAATTTCACTTGGGTCAATATTTGAAAAGCTAGCAAAATTATCTAAGTTAAATAAATAAGGATCAGAAGATGAAACTTCTGCAACAATATTTGAAGCATAGTCAACTCCAATATTTGAGGCTACAATATTCATTGATACAGTTTCTCCCCAATCAACTAAACCATTACTATTAATATCAGAAACCATATTGAATTCATCTACAACAACATATGCGCCTTCAGGGCTCATAGCCATTATGTCTGTTTCATATGGAAAATGGTTGTAAGCCGTTACAACTAATTGCATTTCACCGCCTTGCATTATTGGCTCATTAAGAATAATTATAGCAACACCGAAATTGTCTGAATATGCTGAACCTATTAATTCACCATCTCTNGATAAGGCTACCAATGCATCACNTACACCTNATATGACTTCTANAGCATCNCTACCTATCATAATAAANTCTGGNTGATCAACATTTAAAATTTGAGGTTCTGAAGTTCTAACAACTACAGAAGGATCTCCAAACAAAGTCCAATAGTCAGTCTCATATTCTCCAGACGATCCATATGAATCATTCATTTTCATACAACCGTTTGCGGATAGACCTCCATAAGTTCTTTTAATATTATTTCCATAACTTTCAACTAAAATATCATTCATTTCATCCTGTCCTTCCATTGGAGGTGACCAAGATTGATTTACTGTCGATCCTAAAAAGCCAATCGCACCCGAAGGTTCACCATTATGGGTAGCTCTTAACCAAGTTT
This sequence comes from Fidelibacterota bacterium, assembly GCA_002703375.1. Classification (GTDB taxonomy): domain Bacteria; phylum Fidelibacterota; class Marinisomatia; order SCGC-AAA003-L08. The sequence goes on from NZTO01000022.1 coordinate 24,182, forward strand.
CAGCAAAACAAGTACCTGTATGAAACTCTCCATTTACACAGGCAACTGACCATATGAAAGGTAATTTTGAAGTGTTTGTTAAGTTATTTACATCATTGTTACTCAAAGTAGCACCGTTTCCCCAACTATTTTGAGAGCCATGACCTGTGTAATTAATTACAGAAACACCAGAATTAATAGAATTTACACCTTGAGATACGGTTCCTGATGGATCACAAATCTCGGAGCTACTATTATAATTGTAATTTTCTAATATTGAATTTATGTTTTGAACATGTTCACAGTCATCTTCATTATCATCACCTGGACCCTGATTTGAAGCAACACCAAGCGAAGTAGTATACCAGCTTCCATTTGCATTGGGGTATCGTTCATAATTGATAACTCTTTGAACTTGTGTTGCAACGTGACTTGAATTTTCTGCAGAAAATCTGCCAACAATTATTTCGGGATAAGAATCATTCCCTTCAATAAAACCATATGTAGGGTCAGATGCTGAACCACCCACAGAAGGTGAAGGAATTTGATTTATATCTCCAACTAACAATAGGAATGTTAAACCTTCAGCAAAATAGTAATCTTCAACAAAACTTGATATTGATGAAGATGAACCACCAATATCTGAGACAGAAACTATCTCAGTTGGAATACCTTTTAATCTTTTCCAATCAACAAAAGGTTGCATTTCGTCTATAAAAGAATCATAACATACTATAAGCATATTNCCTTGATCAGANAAAGCNTCGTATCTATCAACGTTATTATAATTTTCAAAGTGTGATTCATAAATTCCATCATATTCTTTTACAATTTTACTTGAGTTTTGCCTAGANACAGATTTTTCATTTAGACCACTGCCTCCTNTATTTTCAATANTAACAGTTATGGAATANTGAACTCTTAAGGTTTTAGTCACTGGATTATATTGAAAAGGGTAAGCAATGACTGTCTGACCTCTAAAATCTCTCGCAATATAAGGATCCCTTAATTCTGCTATCATGTTTGGGTAAAATTCATCTTTTTGATATTGATCTCCATATTCGTAAGGGATTGATTCCGGATTAACTGATCTGAGCAAATTACCTTTTGAAGGCGCAACTAAAATATTATTATAGTCAATGTATTTTGAATCTAATATATCGATTTTCATATTGCCTGAGTTTGGTATGATTACAGATGCAGTNAATTTTGATAAATCAGGGTNACCACTATTAAGGATAGGTGTACTTCCATCTGTAGTTATAGTAAATTCTTGGCCTGAATTAGTTTCTACTAACTTTTTTGTAAAACCATCAATGTTNAATGTTAATACTGATTTTTCAATATTAGATTCTTNAATGGTTACCTTAAAGTCTTCACTTGTACCAGGGTTTATACTGATCCACTGGNTTGCTTGTAACATACTTANAATTGTTAANGTAGATAAAATGAATTTCATATCATTCCCTATATTTANTTATGAAAATTTTANANAAAACTTATAAACAAGTACGCATCAATTACAAATGAAGCTAAGAAATATTACAAGATGTTACATCGATAGTCAGCCTATAACATTTTGAATCATTATAAGAACATCAAGAACATCAATTAATGAATCATAATTCATATCAGAAAGTAAGAATTCTAAATCGGTTGGGTTTTGATTTTCTAAAATGAAATCAACTACAATTATAATATCTAAAACATTGATTAAATTATCATTGTTTAAATCGCCTATACTGTCTTGATAATTATCTTCAAAACTAACAACATGAAGACCAGTTTGACGATCAGAAATAACTATTTTTTCAGAATTAAAATATGGATAAGTTCCCCATGCTCCATCATAAGTGTATAAATCCCCCGTTTGCCTGTAGGTATCATAAAATCCAGCCAACATTAAATTTGACGGATCTGATATATCAATTATTTGTAAACCAAATATATAATAACTCATATATAAATAATTATCTCTAACAAAAACATTATGAACTGAATAATTTTCAGCTCCTTCCGGAAGCCATTCATCTAAGAAGGTAATATTATTCAGATCTGATACATCCCAGGACATTAAATATCCTCCAGATGTTTCTGATGCTGTAAAAAGAAAGTTGGAATCTTCAGAAACCCAACAAGCGTGTGCTTTTGGAATACCACCCCACTCAGTAATTAAAGTTGGATTAGTTTTATCTGAAATATCAAAAGCTAGCATTTTATTAGCATATATAGCACAAGCATATAATATATCGTTTGATACACATATATCATGAATATAATCTCCAGACCAACCACCAATTTTAGTTGGATTAGATGGATCTGTTTCTACATCTAATATTATAAGATCATCTAAACCCCATGAAAAATACTCACCATCGTTTGAATATAGATCATTAGAACCAATAACATACAAGAATCCATCAGCTTCCATAATATTATGTGATTGAACAACTCCGTCCCATTCGTTAACCAAAATGGGATCTGAAGGATTTGAAATATCAAAAACTTGTACGCCTTGTGGATCAATGTAATATTGATTTTGATTCAGAAGATGAGGATCTGGCATATTTGCTTCAGTGCCTACGTACATATAATGATCATATGTTTTAATATCTCTATGTGTTGAATAACTTCCTTCAACGAAACCTACTTCCATAATTGGATCATTAGAAATATTAATAATATGAGTTCCATCCCAAGTACCAATCAAAGCATATTCATTGCCAATCTCATCAGTATATCCCCAAATATCATTATATGTTTTAGGACCATAATCTACAAGTAAGTTTTCATGAGCTTCATTCCAATTATCTATATAATTTGTATTAAAACTTTGGTAAGATGGAATGGCATTTAATATATCTGTTTCAATTATAATTTCATCATAGTAATTAATTGCCACAATTTTATAGAAGTATTCTTGCCCCAAAACAACATTTGTATCAAAATACTGATTAATTCCAGATGAAACTTGATCAATTAAAAGAGTTGAATTATAAGAATCACCCCTAAAAATTTCATAAAATTGTATTTCTTGAAGTTCAATTTCAGGGTACTCAAAATCCCAATTTATGATTACATCACCATCACCCAATTCTAAAATAAAATTATTTATCTCCCAACGATTTCTAAATTCAAGTTTTGCTGGTTCAGAAGCAAACCAATCTATTCCTACTTGCTTCTTTAACCAACAAAAATATTTAACATCTTGGTTAAATGCATCATTAATATAATTAACTGAATCGTCTGAATTGTAGTCAGAATCCATAATTAATAAATATTCTCTATCTCCATCTGAAAGACTCTCTGGATTCCATAATAAATCGCCTTCATTTTCCTCATAAAAAACTACGTTAAGTCTTCGTGGTTGATTTGGAATCGATACATCATATACTGTTCCTGGGAAAATTCCCATTCCAACAAAAGAAGTAGTATCCTCAGAAGAATAAACCCACGCATTACTAATACTATCTTCATGTTCAGAAAAATAAATGTCAATATCGGAAATTTCAATATCTTGCAATGTACTACTGCCAACAAAACCAGAACCATAATCAATGCTACCATTATATGCTATTCCGCCCCAAAACTTTCCAACCAACCAATTTTGATCTGAAATAAAATCTACTTCAATCTGTCTACATAAACAGATAGATATTAAAATAGAATTAAAAATTATTTTTGACATATTATTTCCTTTTCTTAACAAAAAGGGCCACAAAATGAGGCCCTTTTTTATAAAAACATTAAAG
>NZTO01000023.1 GCA_002703375.1 Fidelibacterota bacterium
CCACCAAGAGCATTGATTCTATCGTTGTTACCAAATGCCATTACACAAAATGTCATTAGTAAAGTTATTTTTTTAACGAATTTCATATCGTTCTCCTTATTATGTTTTTTTGAATGTGTGTTATTAAGGCTTTAAAAAAAACACCTTAATTCTTTTACTACTTAATTATTTCTTGTACCAAGTTGCAATTAAAGCTAACGCTACCAAGCCAGATAATCCAGCATCACCTATTTGACCCATTAGATTACCAATACCTTTAATTACACCAAATACATCACTGTATAATATACCAACAATTACACCAAATACTATTAATGCCTTAAGTAACTCATTAAAAGTACCAATCCAACTTGTCAGTGTATCAATTGCTTTTTTCATATTAATTCCTTTATATTTTTGTTGTATAGTCATTAACAGCGAATATTATGTTAATATTCGCTGTTAAAAATAGACTTTATTATTTATCCATTATGGATACAAAAACTAGAAGTGCAATTAGTCCAGCTAATCCACCTCCTAGGAAGTTTCTCACTAAATCAATTATTCCGCCAACTGGATCAAATCCTGTCATTGGGTAAATGATATTAGCAAATACAAAAAATACAATTAAAGCCTTTAATACTGAAACTAAACCGCCAATAAATCCAGCGACTGTTTTTGTTGCGTTATCAAGTGCCATTATGTTTTTCTCCTGTTTTTTTTTAAATAATCTATAATGTTTGTCAATCGTGACCTAATTATATAGAATTCTTATTAATATGCAAATTTCTTTTAATGAGTTTCTGTGTCTGTATTAAGCGTTGGATAAACGCTCAAGTATCTCTGCGCGTGCTTTTCGGTGAGCTGTTTATTAAATATTTTACGTTTTTTTTATTATAAACAAGTTATTTATTTAGTTTCCTAAAACATTTATTATCGTAACAATAGAGTTTCGTTGGTTTTTGACATTTAAAGCAAATAATTTATTTATTTTATTTATATAACACTATATGATGTGTGATTTTAAAATTATTACTCAATTTAAACACCACATATTGTTATGAACTAATTTCTTCGTTGTCCTAAAAGTCTTACTAACATTATAAATAAATTTATAAAATCTAAATATAATATCAATGCGCCTAAAATGGCTTCTTTAGTATCTTCATCAGTACCAGAGTTGCCAATTATATTCATTTTTAAAATTTTCTGAACATCATATGCGGTTAATCCTGTGAAAACAATAACACCTATAATAGAAGTTAAAAAGTGAATCATAGGACTATTTAAAAACCAATTTACTAATGAGGCAATTATTATACCAAACAAACCCATATACATAAAATTGCCCATACCAGTTAAATCTCTTTTAGTTGTATATCCATAAAAAGCCATAAAGCCAAAAATAGAAGCAGTAACTAAAAAAGTAGAGGTCAATGATTCTGCTGTATATACGTGGAACAGACCTGACAAAGTAAATCCATTTAAAGCAGAGTAGAATATAAAAGTTCCAGTTGCCATATTAACAGACATTGACATAACATATCTAGCTATTCTATATACAAGNAAAAACTCTAATAGCACCGCCATAAAAAATAAAATAGGGTTTATTCTTGTAATAGTCATCGATACGTAATAAGANACTATAGCTGTTGATAAAAGTCCTGCAAACATCCAACCAAAAACTTTTGTCATATATTCCTGGTTTTCTATTTCAATTGTTGATGCTGTTAAATTTTTATTAATCATAATATCGTAATTTAAATTAATTTAATAATATCAAATAATAAATTTGAAAAATTTTTATTAGATTTTGAAACAACATTTAAAACATCATTATGTGTTAACTGCTCATTAGATATACCTGAAGCATAGTTAGATAAGCAAGATATACCAATAACGTTCATACCGTATTCATATGCCTTTACAAGTTCTGGTAACGTGGACATACCTATTACATCTCCACCCATTTTTTTTATAATTTTAATTTCAGATGGTGTTTCATAAGTTGGACCTGTAACCCATGAATATGCACCCTGATAAATTGAATAGTAATTNNTTAAATCTTCGTAAATTGATTTTACTTTAGCATTAACTAATTTATCATTGATTATTACATANTTTTTTTTCAAGAAAGTAAAATCCATACATTTATTAATAAACATAAATTCACCAAGTTTCCAACTTTCATTCATGCAACCTGCAGCATTTGTTATTATAGATGTATTACAACCTAATTTTTTAAAAATATCAATAGGTAATTCAGTTTTATTTCTATCATACCCTTCATACAAATGAAACCTACCTTGAGCACATATTACATTCTGATTTTCAATTGTACCTAATACAAACTTNCCATCGTGGCCTTTTACAGTAGAAAGTGGATAGCCATTTATTTCATTATAAAAAATAACTTCTTTATTTTGTATACTATCAACAAAATTTCCCAACCCCGATCCTAACACCAAACCAATAGTAGGACTAATATTAATTTTACTTTTAATTTGCTCAATGTAATTATTTAACATCAATTATTAACCACCAATTGTCCACATCCTGCATTGATATCTTGTCCCTTACTCCACCTTACAAGAACCCTNTAGCCATATTTTTTTTGATTATTTAATAAAATTTTAATAAAATTATCAATTTCTTGTTCTTTGGGTCTTTTGTAAATACCATCTGTTTCATTNTANGGNATNATNTTTAATTTAGAATTAATGCCTTTAATTAAGTTCATAAGATTTATTGCATCTTCTTGACTATCATTAATGCCCTTTAATAAAACATATTCAAACATTATGTTTTTTCTTTTTCCAATTGAAAATTCACTCGAAATTTTTATTAAATCTTTTAGTGGCCAGATCATATTAATCGGCATTATTTTTTCTCTTTGTTCATCTGTAGGAGCATTTAAAGAAACAGCAAGATTATAATTTCTATTCTCATCAACGTATTTTTTAATTTTAGGAACAATGCCAGCTGTAGAAATTGTAATTCTTTTTGCAGATAATCCAAAACCTAAATTATCATGAAAAATATCTGCTGATTTTAAAACGTTGTCATANTTCATAAATGGTTCACCCATTCCCATAAATACTACATTAGTTATTTTTTGGTTAACATTTGATCTTACATACATGAGTTGTTCGATGATTTCTCCAGAAGTCAAATTTCTAATAAATCCCATTGATGCAGTTGCACAAAATTTACAATCTACATTACAACCAACCTGAGAAGAGATGCAAACAGTGTGAAATTTTCCATCAATCATACTTACAGTTTCAATAAATTGGTTATCTTTCAATTTAAACAGATACTTAATNGTTNTATTNTTATTTGAAGTTGATAATTTTTCTAACTTAATTGTTGAAAAAATACATTCACTTTCTAAAAAAATTTTAAATTTATCAGATATATTTGTCATCAGCTTAGGATCTAAAACTCCCCTTTTGTAAACCCATTCAAAAAGTTGAGTTCCTCTAAACTTAGTTTCTCCATTAATTTGAGTCCAATTTTGTAATTCCTCTAAGTTTTTACCAATTAGGATATTATTTTTTTTACATTCCTGCATATCTAAAAGTAGTTAAATAACAATGTAATTATATAATAAAAATAATTAACAAATTATTTTTAATTGTATAAGCAAATATCATCAGAGTAGATTTTGTATAAATATAACGAGGTAAATATGGATAAAGCGCAAATAGTTGAAAATTTAAATTCACAAAAAATAAAACTTTACAAAGANATTAGTAATACTATTATTGGTCAAGAAGAAGTCATTAATCAAATTTTTACAGGATTAATATGCAGGGGTCATATTTTACTTGAAGGTGTGCCAGGTTTAGCTAAAACATTGCTAATAAAAACAATATCAGATGTACTTCAATTATCATTCAATAGAATTCAATTTACTCCAGATCTAATGCCTTCAGATATTACAGGAACAGATATTATTGATAATAATGACACAGGTAAAAGAGAATTCAGATTTATTAAAGGACCTATATTNTCAAACATAATATTAGCTGATGAAATAAACAGAACTCCTCCTAAGACTCAATCAGCTCTTTTAGAGGCCATGCAAGAAAACAAAGTTACTACAGGTGGTGTAACTCATTCTTTGGATAAGCCTTTTTTTGTACTAGCTACACAGAACCCTATAGAACAAGAAGGCACATATCCTCTTCCTGAGGCACAACTTGATAGATTTATGTTTAAAATTAAAATAAAGTATCCTACAAAAGATCAGGAAATGGAAATTGTCAAGTCAACTACTGGTTCTTCTAAACAAAGTTTAAATCAAATTATTACAAAAGATGAGTTAATTAAATTCCAAAATATTGTTAGGGATATACCAGTTTCTGATAATGTTGTACAATATGCTGTAAACTTTGTTACTTCAACAAGACCTAAAAACGAGGATTCTCCAAAATTTATAAGAGATTGGCTTGATTGGGGTGCAGGTCCAAGAGCAAGCTCATTTTTAATTTTAGCTTCTAAAGCAATAGCTGCATTAGATGGTAGAACAACTCCAGATATCAATGATATACAAAAAATAGCAAAACCAGTATTAAGGCATCGTATAATAGCTAACTTTAATGCTGAAGCAGAAAATATAACATCAGATGATATCATTGATAAATTGATAGATACAGTACCAAAATAGAAAATGAATCAAATTCAATTAACTCCTGATATTATTTCAAAACTGGATAATCTATCTTTAAAGGCTCGTATGGTAGTTGAGGGTTTTATAGTAGGTCTTCATAAGAGCCCCTATCACGGGTTTTCAGTTGAATTTTCAGAGCACAGAGCTTATGGTAATGGTGATGAGATTAGACATATTGATTGGAAATTATTTGGAAAAACAGATCGATTTTATATTAAACAATTTGAAGAAGAGACAAATTTAAGAGCACACATATTACTTGATCAAAGTAATTCGATGAATTTTTCTTCTCAAAAAATATCAAAATTAGAATACTCAAAAATGCTGAGTGCTTCCTTAACATATTTGATGATAAAACAACAAGATGCTGTAGGATTGACGTTATTTGATGATAAAATTAGAGATTATGTCCCTCCTCGATCCAAAAATAATCATTTAAAAGTTCTTTTATCTAAATTAGATAATATTAAATGTGGTAACGATACTCAAATATCAAATGTATTGCACAAAACAGCTGAAATGATAAAACAAAAAGGTCTTATTATATTAATTTCAGATCTGATTGATGATCCAGAAAATATCGTTTCTGGTTTAAAGCATTTTAGATACAAGGGAAATGAAATTATTGTATTTCACATTATAGATTATCAGGAATTAAATCTTGATTATAATGAAAACATACGTTTTCAAGATTTAGAAACAAAAGAAGAAATAATTACACAGCCTTGGCATATAAATGAAGATTATAAAAAAAACATTTCTTCTTTTTGTAAAAATTATAAAACAAAGTTTTTAATTAACCATATTGATTATGTACCCTTGTTAACAAACCAACCTCTTGATTTAGCCTTATCTGAATATCTGGTAAAAAGAAAAAGGATTTTGTGATTTACATCGCATTTTAGTAATAGTTAATATAATATATTCAATTAACAATAATTTAAAATTATAGATGGAGATGCGGTTTAATATCATCTAATTAGATGAAAATTAAAAAGGCTTATTTAGTTAGGCCTTTTTTATTTTATCATGTCCCTCAAAGATGGTATAAATAACTCATCTAATTGTTTAAGCATCTTTTTTATCTCTTTTACTGCATCATAACTAGTTTCATCATCCGGATTTAAATCAGTAACAGTCAAAAAATAATCTTTTGAATCAACAAAAAAATTTCTTGAATTTTTGAATTCATCTAAAATTTCTTTTAATTGATTTTTATCCTGATCTTGCTCATTAGATATCTTAAGATACCTATCTCTAGCCTTATCAAATTTATCTATACCCATTTTTTGGTAGAGAACTGCAACATTGTAATATATATCTGGATCATTAGGAAAATCTCTTAGGGCTTGAAGCGAATATTCAATCGCAGATTCATATTTTTCTAGATCAATTTGTACAAAAACTAACTGTCTTAATATATTACCTGGATTTTTAGAAATTTCTAAAGCTTTTATTAAAGAAATCTCTCCATTAATTAAATCTTTTTTTTGAATATAATAGTTAGCCTGCATTTCTAATAGATTTTCATTTTCACTATCGTAACTCAATCCCTTTTTAATCATTTCTCCAGCTAAATCTATTTTATCATTTGATAAATATAATGCTGCTAAAGTTCCATAAGTAGATGGATTGGTTGGTAAAAATAATATTGCAATTTCAAACATTTGAATAGCTTTATCTATATTATTTTTTTGATAATTATCTATTCCTTCATTATAAATGATTGACCATTCTTGTTCCTTATATGCTTTTACTCCATCTTGAACAGTCATAACTGCTTTGTCTTCCCACATAAATGGTGTTTCTAGTTTTTGATTGGGATTTCTTTTTGCTGCCAAATCTAACATTTCTGACATCTCTTGAAATCTCTTTTGAGGTTTTAAAATTTCAGTTGCATAAACATAGCATATCATTGCATCTGTAGAATCTACTTTTAATGCTTTTTGAAGCCACTCTTCTGCTCTTTTAAAGTCCTTTTCACTTCTTAAAGCAGTTTTAGCAGTTGTAAACTCCATACTTTCCGAAGCACAATTCATAAAAAATAATAAAAAAAATATCGTTAAAAATTTATAAATGATTTTCACGAATTAACCTCCATTTTTATTTTATTAACAATTTCATTAATAACATCTATCTTTGCATTCATTAAACCGTCTATTCCTATATCTGAAACAGTAAAACTAGCCAAAGATGTAGCCTCGATAACAGCATCAACAATGTTAGATATTCCATTTTTTGCTATATAACCTACCAAAGCACCTGCAAAACTATCTCCAGCACCAGTTGGGTCTTGAGCAACAATTGCACTATTTGGTGGTATATGTTTTTGAATTTCATTACTAAAAATAGTTGATCCTAAATGACCCTGTTTGATAATTACAAATTCTGGACCATGATCTAATAACTGTATAGCTGCATCAAGTAGATTATCTTTTTTAGTTAATTGTATAGCTTCTTCATCATTAAGTAAAAAGATGTCTGTTTTTTTTATGACTTTCCAAACATTTTCATTACTAATATCAATCCACAGATTCATTGTATCAGAAATTATTTTTTTGGCATTAGTTAATTGATTAATTAATGATAACTGTAATTCAGGCTGAATGTTGCCTAAATATAAATATCCACAAAATTGTTTCGCATTAATAATTTTTGGATCAAAATTTTGGAAAACACCTAAATTTGTAAATTTTGTTTCTCTACTAGATAAATCATCAGAATATTGACCGCCCCAATGAAATGTATTTCCTTTACCAATTTTAAAATTATCGAGATTGATATTTTTAGCCTTAAATGTATTGATCATTTCTTTTGGAAAATCATCACCAACTATAGCTGATAAATAAACATCAGCATATAACGAAGCTGCTAAAGAAAAGTATGTTGCTGATCCACCAACAACTTTATCGTATTGTTTACCTCTTATTTCTAAACTATCAAATGCTACAGAACCTATATTTAGTATTGAATTTTCATTATTAAACATATAGATAATATAACTTTATTGATATCAATATTTCCAAGTTGGATTCTATATAATATTACTACTAAACTTAATTTATGGCATATTTAGAATTCTGTTCAAATTGCGGTAATAAAAATGACCGAGGGTGGATCGAAGGAAACATTCGTTTTCACTGTAATTATTGTAATATAATTCATTATGAAAATCCAAAACCTACTGCAACGCTGATTTGTCCAATCAAAAATTCTATATTATTAGTGAAACGTGCTTTTGACCCTGGTAAAGGTTTATGGGGATTACCAGGTGGTTTTATCGAATTAAATGAAAGTCCACAAGATGCTGCTAAAAGAGAATTATTTGAAGAAACAGGTTTAAAAGGAGAATTTAAAAGATTTATTCATTTCACTTATCACTTTGGTACCATTTTTGGAGATATTTTGTTATTAGGATTAGAAATGAAAATAAAAAACGAGCCCCTAAGACCAGGGGATGATGCTTCAGATGCACAATTTTTTGAATTAAATAATTTACCCTATATAGCTTTTGAATCTCATATTAAGATAATCAATAAATATAAAGAATTAACAACATGAATCATAAAATTTTAATAATTCATGGTCCAAATCTGAATTTATTAGGCATTAAGTCTAAAAAAGAAGGAACCACAATAACATTAAGTAAAATAAATACCAAACTAAGAAAAATAGCATCAAATCAAGGAGTGAAACTCAAAATTATTCAAACACACAGTCAGAATAAAGCTAACAAATTTATTCATTCAAATAGAAACAAAGCCTTAGGGATTTTAATTGTTCCCCAATCGTGGAACAATTATGGTTTTACTTTAAAAGAAAGTTTGGAATTATTAGAAATGGATTACACAACAATTCAATTTGATAATACAAAATCTATTTTTAATAATATAATTTATGATAAAGATCCATTAAAAGCATATTCAATTGGACTTAAAAAACTAATGAAAAAGCTTACATTATAATCGAAAATCCATAAACTATTCCTAATGGGCCAAGGTTTTGTATACTAAAATTATAATTAATTTGTTTGATTTTAACATTAAAACCGAAACCTACTTTATTAAAGATATCTTTGTAATATTGTCCAATATCTAGATCATTTTTATCGCTTACTAAACTAAAGTAAATATTAGATTTGTCGTCAAAAAATAACTCTACACCAAAACATATTTTATTTTTTATATCATTTTTTAAATTAATATAATCTAAATATAAATTTACTGGTAAATATAGTGGTTTGTAGTATAATCCGTTTCTAATTGAAGTTGGTAACAATTCATTTTTATCTGTATAAGAATGAATCTGAAAACCAAGATTATTAATCATTGATCCAAATGCTAATCTATCATTAAAAAAATTAAATTTAAATCCAATGTTAGAATATAATCCAGAGGCTGAATAATTAAAAATACGACTGCTTATATATCCTAAACTATAGCCTATTGAAACTACCTTCTTTAATTCAAATTTATGGCCGAATTCCAATGAAAAATCATTTGCAGAAAATCTTAAATTATTTGAATCATCACGCAAATCTCCATAATTGATAGTTCTTATTTGAGTGAAAATGATATTTGTTTCAAATGGTTTAGTAATGGAAATCCCTGACATTTTTATATTTGCCGGTAATAGTGAGTAATTAAAAGAATATTGATTTTTATTAATTTGAATAGATGCTGGATTAATACTTAAATATTCTGAT
>NZTO01000024.1 GCA_002703375.1 Fidelibacterota bacterium
TATCTGACATTATACCATCTTGATAAACATAATATCCATCAGCATTGTCTGAAGCGCTCCAAGAAAGATCAATATCATTTCCCATAGCCATTGCTGTCAAATCAGAAGGGGACTGCGGAGGATCAGGCAAATTCATATTAATTGTTAAACAATTATCAACCCAAGAGTATAATTGCTCACCACTCTGGTCAGAAATCACAAGAGAAGTAACACCAGATTCTATACAAGCATCTGCTGGATTTCCTTGAACTTGAACTGTTGTCAAAATACCATTTCCTGGATCGATACTTCCTCCTGTGAGTGAAAAACCTATGACTGTAGTAGCACCTGTAGAAACTGTGAAACCATTTTCCTCAGCTGCGCCACCAGAAGCATCAAGAACTGTCACACCATTAATATTAAATTGAAAACCATTAAATGATAAAGGGCTATCGTATAATATCTCAATAATACTTATTTGAGGTAATTCTAAAACAGTTCCATCTTCCAATGCAGCAAATAAACCAAACGCAGGATCTGATTCAGCTGGGCTTAAAAAACCTGAAGCAAAAACTACAGCACTTGCACCACTCAAGCCACTAATTGGAGCCAAAAATTCTGCAATTGGATCCGATCCTGTTGGCGCAATACCAATTGTATAATCTGATGCTGGAACTTCAACATATCCAGAAAATTCAGAGTACAGTAAATCACCTACCAAAATACTTCCATCTGCAAGGACATCAACTGAAGGAGCATCTGTAGAACCATGATAAACGTTTAAACCAACGTTTCCATCAGTAGCACCAAAAGTACTTGCTGTTGCAGCTAAACCAAATGGAGTATCATCATTATTTAATAAACCAGTTGCAACAACAACATACGATCCACCAGCTTCTAAATCGAATGGAAAATCTGCGATAACACTGCCACCTGCTGGGGCAATTCCAACGTTAAAAGTGGTAGGCATTGTTAGTACAGGCGTAGCTGCTCTGTATGTAAAATTTTCTAAGGCAATAGTACCATCTATATATACATCTACAGTAGGACTTGCCGAATTATGAACAATCTGGACTAAAGCTCCAGTCAAATTACCATCACAGTCGTAAAAATCTTCAGCAAATGTACAACTTCCATCATCATCTGTTGCATCTGCATTATAATTACAAGCAGAACTATCAGTACAACCAAATATAGGGGGATCACCGATACAATCACCAACATTCACATCTAAATTTGCTCCCTCAAGACCAGATATAACTGCATCTTCAATGCAACTAAATGTTCCTAGATCTGAAAATTCTAGTATCGTTAATATTCCAGAACCCGCAGGAATTGTTGAACCACTAAATGAGAATCCAAGAACAGTGGATCCACCTGTACTAGTTGAGAATCCATTATCTGTGGAGCTACCACCAGAGGCACCTGTTATGGTTGCACCACTTATATTAAATTGGAAACCAGCAACTTCTACATCGTTTGACATTAATATTTCCATAGTTCCTGATGACTCATCAACCGTTCCAAAACTCAATGATACGCTTTGAGCATTTATAAATGAAAATACAGCAATCAAAATAGCTGTTAAATAATTTTTAGTTGAACTAAACATTGATACGTTCCTCCATATTTATTAAAAATTTTTATATATAAAAAATTCGCCTTAGAAAGACCATTAAATTACACTCACTTCTCATAATAAACATAATATAAATGATATTAATAGAGTATGTTTTTATTGTGTCAATCTGTTATATATTGTGTCAAAGTGTTACAATTATGAATTTAATGCCTGGTCAAGATCTTCTATAATATCATCTTTATCTTCTATTCCAACCGACAATCTAACCAATCCATCTGTTAAACCTCTAGCCATTCTATCTTCTTTAGGTACGTCTACATGCGTCATTGTTGCAGGATGTGTTATCATTGTTTCAACTGAGCCCAAACTTTCAGCAAGTGAGCATAATTTAACATTATTCATCAAAGAAATTCCTGAAGGTATACCGCCCTCTAATTCCATTGATATCATGCCACTAAATCCAAGCATTTGTTCTTTAGCAATACTGTAGCCTGGATGGGATTTTAAACCTGGATAACTAACAGACTTAACTTTTGAATGGTTTTCCAAAAACTCAGCAACTGCCATTCCATTAATACAATGCCTTTCCATTCTAATAGATAACGTTTTGATACCAGATAAAGTCAACCAGCAGTCAAATGGACTTGGTACAGCACCTATGGTTTTTTGAACAAATTCCATCTGATCATTTATTTTTTTGTCATTTGTAACTATAGCCCCACCAATAATTTGATTGTGACCACTTAAATATTTAGTTGTACTATGCATAACTATATCTGCACCAAATTCTAATGGTCGCAATAATGCTGGTGTTGAAAAAGTAGCATCAACTCCATACATTATGTTATGTTGTTTTGCAATTTTACCAACAGCATCTAAATCTGTTACCTTAAGCAAAGGATTGGTAGGAGTCTCAATCCATATTAATTTTGTATTTTGCTGAATTGCATTTTTAACTTCATCAGAATTGGATGAATTGACATAAGTAAACTCTAAGCCATAATTAATTAATAAATCATTAAAAAGTCTTGAAACACCACCATATACATCATCTGAACAAACAACATGATCTCCAGATGACAGCATTTTTAAAACACTGTCAACAGCTGCCATACCTGAGCTGAAACATGTTCCATATTTACCGCCTTCAAGAGCCGCTAAATTATTTTCTAAAACTTGCCTTGTTGGATTAGCAGATCGGGTATAATCATAACCCTTCATTTTTCCTACTTCATCTAAAACATATGTTGCAGTTTGATAAATTGGTGGAACTATTGCTCCTGTTGTGGGGTCTGCTTCAATCCCAGCTCTTATGACTTTTGTATCAAATTTCATAATATTTCCTTTCTAAACTAATTACTATCCACATAAATATTTTCTGTACTAATTACAAAACTTCTTCCAATGACCAACCAGCTTGCAGTAATTTTTCTGCTTTTTTATACTTAATAGTTTTTTTCTCATTACCATCTGTAATTACTACTTTTTGATTTCTTCCAACTTTATTTTCAACTTTTATAGGTTGTCTTTTTGCTGGAATTTGAGCTCCACTATTCTGTCTTTGCTGTGGTGGAGCTATAAAACCCATCCCAGTAGATTCGTCGTGCCTTACTTTTAAGTTCCTAGATTGANTTGNAANTCNTTCTTTNACNTTNATTCGAGTTCTATATATTNTTTTTAAAGTTTCNCNNTTNGTATCTTCCATCATANTAGANAACATTTTAAANCCTTCAGATTTATANTCAATTAATGGATTTTTTTGTCCATACGCTCTAAGGCCTATACCTTCCCGCAGCTGATCCATAGAGTGCAAATGTTCTCGCCATTTTTTATCAATGGTAGTGAAAACTACAAATTTTTGAAAATTATTAAATAATTCCTCTTCAACCATCTCTTTTCTTGAAACCAATAAAACATTTACAGCCTGAACTATCGCATGCTTTAAATCTGATTTATTTTCAACTTCAATATCTTGCATTTTAATATCAAGAGAAAAAACATCTACAAGCTCAGCATTTAATCCATCCCAATCCCAACTCGATGAGTCATCGCCTCTTACACAAAAGTCATTTAGTACCAAATCTATGTGATCATTAATAATTTCTTGAATTTCACTATTAATTGAATCCTCATGTAAAGCATAATTTCTTCGATCATATACAAGTGTTCTTTGTTGGTTCATCACATCATCATACTCAAGTAAGTGCTTTCTTATAAGAAAATTTCTTTCTTCTACTTTTTTTTGTGCTCGCTCAATAGACTTTGAAACCATACCATGAGTAATTACTTCACCTTCCTCAATTCCCATTTTATCCATTACTTTTGCAATTCTATCTGATCCGAACAACCTCATAAGATTATCTTCTAAACTTAAGTAAAATACTGATTCTCCCGCATCACCTTGGCGACCGCTTCTTCCTCTTAGCTGCAAATCAATTCGTCTTGATTCATGCCTACTAGTACCTAAAATATACAATCCACCTAGATCTAATATACCTTCCCCTAATTTAATATCTGTTCCTCTTCCAGCCATATTTGTAGCTATTGTTATAGCCGACTTTTGACCTGCTCTTGCTACAATTTCAGCTTCACTTTGATGTTGCTTTGCATTTAATACATTGTGTGGTACTTTCTCTCTTCTTAACATTCTAGACAATGTTTCAGACTCCTCAACAGATGTAGTTCCAACAAGAATAGGTTGACCTTTTTGAAATAATTTTTTTATGTGATTTATAACCGCATTATATTTTTCTCGTTTGGTTTTATAAACTAGATCATTTTGGTCTTTTCTTTGAATTGGGACATTTGTTGGAATTTCTATAACATCTAGTTTATAGATTTGCATAAATTCTCCCGCTTCAGTAATTGCAGTACCGGTCATACCAGACAACTTTTCATACATCCTAAAGTAATTCTGAATTGTTATAGTTGCCATTGTTTGTGTTTCTTTTTCTATTACAACATTCTCTTTAGAGGATAAAGCCTGATGCAACCCATCACTATATCTCCTCCCATGAAGAACTCGTCCAGTATGTTCATCAACAATCTGCACCTTACCATCTTGAACAATATAATCAACATCTTTTTCAAAAAGTGTATATGCTTTTAATAATTGATTAATTGCATGAATTCGGTCACTTCTTTCCGCATGAACAATTTGGGCCTCTTCCTTCTTCTCTAATATTTCTTTTTTTGATAGCTTTTTATCATTCTCAATTTCGTGAAATAATTCACCAATATCTGGCAATACAAAATCCTCAGGGTTTGATGGAGACAAAATAGAACGTCCCATTTCAGTTAAATCGATTATATTAGATCTTTCGTCAACAGTAAAAAAGAGCTTTTCATCAAGCTCAGTCATTTTTTTATCTCTAATAAA
This sequence comes from Fidelibacterota bacterium, assembly GCA_002703375.1. Classification (GTDB taxonomy): domain Bacteria; phylum Fidelibacterota; class Marinisomatia; order SCGC-AAA003-L08. Next base: position 4,941 of record NZTO01000024.1, read on the forward strand.
ATCACTCTCAACATTATGAACTAGTTGCTGTATACCTTGTTGCTGATAAACCTTGAGTAATCTTTTATTTTTTGGCATACCTCTTTGAGCTAATAATAATTTTTTTCCAGCTTCGTTTTTATCTGTTGCCAATTTTTTTTCTGCTTCTGCAATAAATTCATTAATCAAGGATGTTTGTTTCTGGATTAATGAAAATACACTTGGCTTTAGCTCTTGATAATGGGTATTCATTGGCGCGTCAACACTTCCAGATATAATCAAAGGTGTTCTCGCTTCATCTATCAAAACGGAATCAACTTCATCAACTATAGCATAAACGTGACCATTTTGAACTTGATTATTAGGGTGTGACGCCATGTTATCTCTAAGATAATCAAAACCAAATTCATTATTAGTGCCATATGTAATATCTCTACTATAAATTTCTTTTCTATCAACAGGTGACATTCTATTTGTAATACATCCAAATGAAAGGCCTAAAAAGCTATATAATAGTCCCATCCATTGACTATCTCTTTCTGCAAGATAATCATTTACAGTAATAACGTGAACTCCTCTGCCAGTCAAAGCATTTAAACAAATAGATAAAGTTGAAACTAACGTTTTACCTTCACCTGTTTTCATCTCTGCAATTTTACCTTTATGCAAAACAACACCACCAATTATTTGAACATCATAATGAACCATATTCCATTCGACCTCCTGGCCCATCACTTTATATTTTGTTCCAACCAATCTCCTTGCAGCATCTTTAATAATAGCAAAAATTTCACACATCTTATCATTNAGATATTTTTGCTCATCATTATAAATCAAATCGTCGGTTTCTTTAGATGATAATTTTTCAGATTGACAGCGAACCATAGTATCATTTCTTATAGATTTAATCTCTTTTCTATGATTTGAAAATTTTTCTTTTAATTCATCATCCGATAAATTTTCCAATGTTGCAAAAATAGAATTAACCTCATTGACTAAGGGATTAATTTCCTTTAAATCTTTTTCAGATTTACTTCCAAAAATTGTTGTTACAATCTTAGTTAAAATTGACATTTACACTACCCATCTTACCCTTTACAATATCTTTATAAATAGAATCTAAAATTCCATTTACGAACCTACCACTATCTTTTGTACTAAATATTTTTGCTATTTCAATTGCCTCTGCAATTGAAACCTTAAGAGGAACTTCTTCAATAAACAACATCTCTGCAATAGCCATTCTCAAAATAATATTATCAATCAAAGCTATTCTACTAATTTCCCAATTTTTTGACTTTTTGCATATTAACTCATCAAGATATTTAACATTTTTCTGAGCTTGATCTACTAGCTGCAATGCATATTTTTTAACTTTACTTGAAAAATTGTCATCGACTGAGTTTTCTAATACATAATTAAATGAATCAATAGGGTCATTCTTGGCGATTTCAGCGCTATATAAAATTTGTAGTGCAGTGCATCTTGATAAACGCTTATCTTTTTTCATTATTTTATTTTAAANACTGATTTTTTCTTTCTATTGTAAAAAGTTTTTAATCTAGCCATTTTCATTATTCTATCTTCAGCTTGTAAATCAGATGCCTCATTGGTTGTTATATCATCATTTTTTGATCTTCTAAAAATATCCCTCAGCATATCATATATTCCTTCTGCTTGATCAAATGCTCTTTGACGGTTATATCCTTCAAGTTCATTGGCTACATTAATTAAACCACCAGCATTTATCGCATAATCTGGAGCATATAAAATATCTCTTTTTTTCAACATTTCACCATGGATTTTTGCATTTTTCAAAACATTATTTGCACCACCAGCAATAACCTTGCAATTTAATTTTGGAATGGTTTCATCATTTATTACAGCACCAAGTGCGCAAGGAGCCACAATATCAACATTCAATTTTAAAATTTCATCTGTACTTACAGGATTTACGTCAAATTTTGAAACTGCTTGCTGAACTAGACTTTCATTAATGTCAGTTACATAAATTTCAACATCATGTTTTGATAGATACTCAACTAGATACATACCAACATGTCCTAATCCTTGAATAGCTATTTTCAGTCCATCAAGATCAGCTTGATTAAACTTTTCTTTCGCACAAGCCTTAATACCAATATATACTCCATATGCAGTGACAACTGATGGATCACCACTTCCTCCAAGCGATCTTGATATACCAACAACATAATCAGTTTCAGATCTAACCCATTCCATATCTCTTACTGATGTGCCAACATCTTCAGCAGTTATATATCTTCCACCCATCGCTTCAACAAATCTACCAAAAGATCTAAAATAAGCTTCATTTTTCACAGTATTATCATCAGCCAAAATAACTGCTTTTGCGCCTCCCAAATTTAGACCAGCAATAGCAGCTTTGTATGTCATTCCTCTACTTAATCTTAAAACATCAATTAAGGCCTCATGCTCATTATTATAATTCCATACTCTACAACCTCCTAAACCTGGTCCTAGAATTGTATTATGAACACTAATTATACATTTTAAACCAGTGTGCTCATCGTAAAAATAGCTAACCTGCTCATGATTACGCCCTACCATTTCTTCAAATACAGCCATATTTACTCCTTAAATTATTTTATTAAATTTCTTCCTATAACCATTTTTTGAATTTCGGAAGTTCCTTCATAAATCTGAGTTATTTTTGCATCTCTCATTAAACGCTCAACTCCATATTCACTAATATAACCATACCCTCCAAATATTTGAACGCACTCAGTTGATGCCTTCATTGCTGTTTCAGATGCATAAACTTTCGCCTGAGATGCAGTTTGACTATATTCAAATCCGTTATCTTTTTCCCAAGCTGCTTTTCTTACTAATAATCTTGATGCTTCTATTTCAGTTGACATTTCAGCAAGCTTGTTTTGTATTGCNTGATTATGAGCAATAGGCTTATTAAACTGTATTCGCTCCTTTGAATATGAAATAGATTTTTCTAAAGCAGCCTGAGCAATACCTAAAGCTTGAGCAGCAATTCCTATTCTTCCACCATCTAAGGTAGCCATAGCTATTTTAAAACCATCTCCTTCTTCACCAATTCTATTTTCCAATGGAATTTCAACATCAGTAAAATATAACTCACAAGTGTCAGATGATCTTATACCTAATTTATTTTCAGGTTTTCCAACTTCAAATCCTTCAAAACTTTTCTCAACAATGAAACAAGANACTCCCCTGTGTCCAATATTTTTTTCTGTAACTGCAAAAACAATAACAATATCACTTTTAATTCCATTCGTTACCCAATTCTTTGTTCCATTTAATATATAAGAATCATTAGTTTTTTTAGCAAAAGCTTTCATATTTGATGCGTCAGACCCTGATTGAGGCTCGGAAAGCGAGTATGCGCCAAGATACTCACCTGTAGCAAGTTTTTTTAAATATTTATCCTTCAAGAATTGGCTTCCAAATTTTTCTATTAAGTAACAAACCAAAGAATTATTTACTGACATTATTACACCAGCAGAAGCATCAATCTTAGAAACTTCTTCCATTGCGATTGTATAAGAAACAGTATCCATACCACTACCACCATATTTAGAGTCAACCATAATACCCATCAAACCCAATTCAGACATCTTTTTTACAGCTTCTTCAGGCCAAACTTTATTTTCATCTCTGTGCACTGCACCTTCTTCTAAATAGTCTTTCGCAAAGCTTCTTGCTGTATCTTGTATTAATTTTTGCTCATCATTTAAATTGAAATCCATTAAAGTTCCTTATCTAATATTTATAAAAACCATTGCCTGTTTTAAATCCTAATTTACCATCATTGACCATCCTAACTAACAAATTACTAGGTCTATATTTATCATCATTAAAATCTTTGTGTAAAATCTTACATATATTCAATACAACGTCCAAGCCTATTAAATCTGCCAATTTTAGTGGACCCATTGGATGGTTCATTCCCAGAGTCATTATTTTATCAATAGATTCTACCGTTGCTACACCTTCTTCATATGTAAANATTGCTTCATTAATCATGGGTATCAATATTCTATTTGCAACAAAACCTGGACTATCATTGCATACTACCGGTATCTTTCCCATTTTTTCAGCTAATTTTATTATCTTATATTCTGTATTTTTTGAAGTTTTTCCACCTTTTATAATCTCTACTAATCTCATNATTGGTACTGGNTTCATAAAATGCATGCCTATAAAATTTTCTGGATGATCTATTATAGATGCCATCAAATCAATTGATATTGAAGAAGTATTTGATGCTAAAATAGTCTTTTTTGTAGATATTTCATTTACAGATCTAAAAATATTTTTTTTAATCTCAGNATCCTCTGTTGCTGCTTCAATTATCAAATCGCATCTTTGAAGAGAATCAATATTAGTTGTTGTTTCAATATTTGATAGAGCTAATTTCATTTCATCTTCTGTAATATTATCTTTTTTTATTTGGCGTTCCATATTGGATTTAATTTTTTTTAATCCAAGACCCAATAGTTTTTGATTTAAATCCANCAAAATAACTTTGTGACCAGATAGAGCAGAAACGTGGGCAATNCCATTACCCATTGTACCAGATCCTATAACTCCAATTATATTCATCCTATCCTTTCCACNATCATGGCTGATGCTTCTCCACCACCTATNCAGATTGCAGCTAAACCATACTTTAATTTTTTTCTTTCCAAGGCATTTAATAAAGTACACATAATTCTAGCACCTGATGCTCCAATAGGATGCCCCAAGGATACAGCACCTCCGTAAACATTGAGCTTNTTTTTTTCGATTTTTAATTCTTTTAATGCTGCCATTGTAACAACTGAAAATGCTTCATTAATTTCAAACAGATCTATGTCATCGATACTTAATTTTGCTTTATCTAAAACATTTTTTATTGCCTTAACTGGTGCAGTTGTAAACCATTCGGGTTTGTTGGCTGAAGAAGCTTGAGCTATTATTTTAGCTTTAGGATTACAATCTAAATCATCTAATAAGGATGAATGGGCAAGCAATAAACCAGCAGCGCCATCATTAATTGTACTTGCATTTGCTGCAGTTACAGTACCATTTTTGTCAAAAGCAGGTTTCAAAGATGAAATTTTATCAAATTTNACCTTATAAGGCTCTTCATCTTTATCAATGATGTGTTCATTCCCTTTTCTNTCCTTAATTGAAACTGGAATTATTTCAGATTCAAAATATCCATCCAATTGAGCCTGTTGAGATTTTCTGTAAGAATCAATAGCAAATTNATCTTGATCTTCTCTTGAAAAGNTATACTTTTTTGCACACANTTCTGCGCAGTTGCCCATATGAGTCTGACCATACGCATCCCACAAACCATCAATGATCATTGTATCAATTATTTTTCCATGACCCAACCTATTTCCTGTTCTACTATTTNATAAAATATGGGGAGATAAGCTCATGTTCTCCATTCCACCTGCAATCATAATTTTTGAATCACCNGATAAAATAATTTGATTAGATAACATAATTGCTTTNAGGCCAGAACCACACATTTTATTTATTGTGGTACATTCTACTGTATTAGTTAAACCTCCATAAATTGCAGCTTGTCTTGCCGGTGCCTGACCAACTCCAGCAGACAAAACATTACCTAAAATTACTTCATCAACTTCATCAGGCCTTACATTTGTTTTTTTNAGCAATGATTCAATAACTAAAGCTCCAAGTCTCGTAACTGGAACATTACTCAATGAACCGTTAAATGAGCCAATTGGAGTTCGTGCAAAATCTAAAATTAAAACTTCAGCCATTTAACTTTCCTCACTTTTTCCATATGCCATAATTATTTTTTTAACTAATTTATGCCTCAATACATCATTCTCTTCAAAATTAACAAATCCAATTTCTTTTACATNCTTTAAAATTTTTAGTGCATCCAATAATCCTGAAGAGCTNTTCTTAGGCAAATCAATTTGAGTTATATCCCCAGTTACAATCGCTTTTGATGTTACACCTAAGCGAGTGAGAAACATTTTCATTTGTGTTTTAGTTGCATTTTGAGCCTCATCTAATATNATAAANGCNTTTTGCAATGTTCTCCCTCGCATATAGGCAAGAGGCGCAACNTCAATTATTTTACGATCCATTAATTTNTCAAGTCTATCATTTTTTATCATATCCCTTAAAGCATCATATATTGGATTTAAATATGGATCTATTTTTTCCTTTAAATCTCCTGGCAAAAATCCTAAATTTTCACCTGCTTCAACAGCAGGTCTAGTAATAACAATTCTTTCAACTATCTTATTTTTTAGAGCTGCGACGGCAAAAGCTACAGCAAGATATGTTTTTCCTGTACCTGCAGGCCCAACAGCAAATGTTATATCGTTATCATTTACTTTNTCTAAAAAAATCTTTTGACCTGGAGTTACTGCATTAACTGAACCTTTATGCGTATNTACTATTAGAGGTTTGTTTGGATCCTCTATTTCTGATATACTTGAATCATTTTCTGTAAATGAAATTAATGTTCTGACATCATCTTCATCTACATAACCCTTTCTATTTGCTGTAATCTGCATATCTTGAACAATTTTTTCAATTAANACGGCTTCATCTTGACTGCCATTTAAAATCATTGTCGTTCCACGTACAGTAATTGTAGACTTAAATTCTTTTTCTAAAATTTTTAGATTTTGATCATTAGTTCCAAGNAGAGATATGGGGTCATTGTTGCCTAGATTTATTANTTTTTTCATATTGAAAAACCTAATTCTAAGCAAAAAAAACTTGATTTATATTTACAAATATCAGGATCCATAAAGCTTATAAANTTACAAAAAAACTATGGATTTATGCAATTATATCAGTCCAATAAATGTTCTATTTCACGAGCATTTTGTGTTTTGCTGAATTTATCTGCTTTTAGATTAAAAAAATAAATTACTTATAATATAGTCAATCATATTTTCATCCTTTTATTTTTTTATACTAAGCCCCAATTCATTTAATTGTTTTTTATCTACATCTGAAGGTGAATTATCCATAAGAGACATAGCAGAGGTTGTTTTGGGAAAAGCAATAACATCTCGAATTTGAGATGAACCAGACATTAACATAGCAATTCTGTCAAATCCAAATGCAATTCCACCGTGCGGTGGTGCACCATAACGAAATGCATTCATTAAAAAACCAAATTTTTCTTCAGCCTCTTCATCNCTAACACCAAGCAATGAAAATGCTTTTTGTTGTAAATCTCTTTTATGAATACGAATNGAACCACCACCAATTTCATATCCATTTAATACAAGATCATATCCAAGTGATCTTACATTTGCNGGGTCAGTATCAATTAAATCGATATCATCTGGATGAGGTGCTGTAAAGGGGTGATGCAAAGCATCCCAACGCTTTTCATCAGAATTCCACTCAACAAGTGGAAAATCGACTACCCATAAAGGTGCCCATTTTGAATTATCTATTAAATTTTCACGCTTACCAATTTCAAGTCTAAGAGCNCCTAAACCTTGCCAAACAACTGATACATCATCTCCAATCATAAAAATAATATCACCATCATTTATTTCTAAATCATTAATCATTAAATTTTGTACTTCTTCAGNGAAAAACTTACTTATACCACCATCTAATTTTCCATCTTTACACTTAAGCCAGGCTAAACCTTTAGCACCATAATATGTTTTCATAAGATCTGTTAATTCGTCTATAACTTTTCTACTGTAATTTTCACCATTTGGACATACAATTCCTTTAACACGCCCACCATTTGCAAGTACTGATTTAAATGCATTAAAATCAGATGCTTNGACATAACTTGACATTTCTTTTAATTCCATATTAAATCTTATATCTGGTTTATCAGATCCATATCGTTCCATCGCTTCATGATAATTTAATTGTGGAAAATCTTTAGCCAATTCAACATTTAAAATTTCTTTAAATATGTGCCTTGTTAATCCAGTTGCCANATTTATTATATCATCTTGTTCAACAAATGACATTTCAATATCTATCTGAGTAAATTCAGGTTGCCTATCAGCTCTAAAATCTTCATCTCTGAAACATTTNACAATTTGAAAATATTTATCAAAACCTGAAACCATTAATAATTGCTTATAGGTTTGAGGAGATTGTGGCAAAGCATAGAATTTACCCTGATGTAATCGGCTAGGAACAAGGAAATCTCTTGCTCCTTCAGGAGTTGATTTCATCAACACTGGTGTTTCAACTTCAATAAAGCCATTTTTNGACATATGATCTCTTANAGCAAAAGCAGCTTTATGTCTTATAAACATATTTTTCTGAAGATCTTTAGTTCTAAGCTCAAGGAATCTATATTTCAANCGATGATCTTCATTTGCAGAATTTCTATCATTAACATCAAAAGGCATAGCATCGGCTTCATTAAAAATATCGATTTGTGATACTACCACATCAATTTCGCCAGTAACCATACTTTCATTAACTGCCTCTAATGGTCTTTGAACAACAACCCCTTTTATACCAATAACATCCTCAAGTCCCAATTTTTTTGCTTTTTTAAATACATCTAAATGCAATTCTTCATTAAATACAATTTGAGTTTTACCATATCTATCTCTCAAATCTACAAAACTTAATCCACCGTGATCTCTTCTTTTGCTGATCCAACCGCATAATGATATTGTTTCACCAATATTTGTCTTTGTTAATTCTCCGCAGGTATGACTTCTTTTTATCAAAATATCTCCTTAATTATTATTCCTCTTCCATTCTTATTAAAAATAAATCTTCAAAATATAAGCGCTTAGTTAAATCAGATTTTTTATAACTCCACATATCATATCTAGTTCCATCAGCACCTGTTATAGTATCAACANTATCAGGCTCACCCAATATTTCTATTACTTCGTGAGGCAATAACCCTAATTCTAATTTCTTTTTATTCAGATTTTCATTTGGTCGCCTATCAATATTTACAATGTCATCAATAATTTTCTGCACTTCTCTTTTATCCATTTCTTCTAAACGCTTCTCTAATTCTTTAACAATATTTTCCATATCAATAGCCAATTCAGGTTCCATTTTTATTGCAGATTTTAGAGATTCAATAACTAAATAAATTGACTCAACATCTGTAGCTTTAGATGCATCATTTATAAAACCAAATGCTAAATCTTTACGTTTTACATTTAATAAATTGCCCATATCAGGATCAAGTCTTTGAGCAAAACTAAATTTTTCAAGTGCTTTTTCGTAATTTCCTATTTTAAATAGAATGTTACCTTGTTCAAAATATATTTTAGCAAGCACTTTATCTCCTCTAAACCTAGTTTTTGGAGAAATTTCAATAGCTTTTTGAACTAAGTTTTCTGCTGACTCATAACCCATTATTTGATAGTTATTCAAAACGCTATCTAACAATGAATTTGCTATTTCTGAAAGACGAGAATTTATTTCAAATTTTAAGTTTTCATTTGCATCTGCCTGGGCCATATCAAGCAACTTAATTGCTCTATCGTAGTTATTAACATTTAAATCTTTAAGTCCTTCTCTAAATCTTTGATATGGTATTTGCTCATAACAAAANTCCAACATTTTTTCAGCTTTATCTTTCTTACCATGTTTTGGATATTTTTCTAAAAACTGTTCAAACTCAATTGCACTATTGACGAAGTCATCATTCATTAATGTTCTGAAAGCTTTATCTCCNATTGTACTGACCCCACCGACATTGGCACTAAATGTAAATAATATTCCAAAAGATCTCAAGTCAACTTTAGAAATTGGTGAAATATTATCAGGGTCATTAAGTTCAGGAATGAAAATTTTTTGCCACTGAGATTCAAAACCCCAATTAAAAGAGAAACGTTTATTATCATTATCACCAATATATTTTAAACCCCAACCAAATGATTCAGCTACACCATCACCATCTAAATAACTATCTCCTCCTACAGTTTGATATAAGGAAGAAGTAACATAACCAATTGAATGATTTAAATACATCAAATATGTTGGAGATCTTTGAAATGTAATNGTAGTATTGAAATTGTAGTCTTGAAATTTAGGTTTAAATTTTAAAGTTCCTGACTGAGGAATACTTGTAACAGATTCAATATTTCTCCATCCGTCATCTAATTCTACTTCAGTGAGCATCTGATTTAATTTATATCCTAGACCAAATTGAATGTCTATTACATTTTGATGGTAAATTAAATTTGTTATATTTGTTTTAGCTATATCTACAGCAAAAAATAAACTTTTTCTAACACTCGGGTCAGCTATATTATCAAATCTCTCATCCGTATTATCTGTTATAAAACCATTTTGACCATTCGAACCTTGTTCGCCAAAGGGTTGAGTTAATTTAAAGCTATTCCAGTAGTCCTCTCCACCCCAATAAGTTTGTCCAATCCTAATATCAAATGGTGTAATAATAATAGGATCGCGAAACATCATTGGATGTACGGTTTTATTCCATAATCTATCAAATGGTGTTGTATTCCAACTTCTTTCTTCACTAAGAATGAAATTAAATACTATTATAAATATAAAGACAATTCTTATCTTCATTAGTCAAAATCTATTTAAAAAAGTAGATATAAAGAAATAAATGTTTTTTTATTAAATTTTTTATTAAGTTTTATTTTAAATGTCAAAAAAACAACAAAAACCAAACTGGAATTTCCAAGAACTCATTCTTCATAGAGTTCATGAAATATTACTAGTAGCAAGTCCATATGATGCATTTACNCTNGAGCAGGATGGTCAATTAACAGAACAAATTTTACACGAATATATGGGTATGAATTTAAGCTATGCTCCACGTGTTTGGAGAGCATCAACCGCTGCAAATGCAATGAAAATGATTTCAAAAAGAAATTTTGATCTAATCATTGTGATGATNAGAATATCTGATATGGATCCAATATCATTAAGTAATAAAATCAAATCAAAAGATCCAAACATACCCGTAGTTTTGCTTGTATTTGATGAGTCAGAACTAAAGCAATTACCAAACCCAATACCAAAAACTAAAATTGATAGAGTTTTTACTTGGTCTGGCAATGCAAATGTTTTTCCTGCTATTATTAAATTTATTGAAGACAGATTAAATATCAAACGTGATGTNAAAAAAGGTGATGTAAGAGTTATCATATTAGTAGAAGATTCCCCACAATATTACTCAATCATTTTACCCTTACTTTATAAAGAAATAACTTACCATACTAGAAATTTAATTAGTAAAAGTATAGATGATGCTCAAAGACAACTACATATGCGTGGAAGACCTAAAATTTTATTAGCTAGTACCTGGGAGGAAGCTGAAAAATACTATAAGGATTATCGAAAAAATCTTTTTGGCATAATATCAGACATTAGATTCCCCAGGAAAAGAAAGCTAGTTAATAATTGTGGAATCGATTTCATAAAATTGGTAAAAAAACAAGACCCNACAATGCCAATTTTATTACAATCAACAGATATAAATCACAAACAAAATGCTGCACAAATTAATATACCATTTCTNCANAAGAAATCTTCTAGACTTTTACANGATCTAAAGAAATTCATAATGAGAAATTTTGGTTTTGGTGATTTTGAACTTTTAGGAAAAGATGATCAAATTTTATACAAATGTACAAACATTTACGAATTAAGGGAAGCTGTTAAAAAGGCACCTATAAAATCGTTAAAATACCATGCTTCAAAAAACCATTTTTCAAACTGGCTTGCTGCTAGAGGTGAATTCGTTCGTGCTTCAACAATAAGACCTATAATGTTTTCTGATTTTGAAAAATCTGAAGATATGAGAAAACATCTTTTACATTTACTTGGCACAGCTTTAAAAGAGCAACAGGCAGGNAAAATTGTAGATTTTTCAATAAAAGCATTTAATCCCGAAACAACTTATGTAAGNATATCAGAAGGATCACTNGGAGGCAAAGCTAGAGGGCTCGCATATGCTAACCAGCTTATAAATGAATCAAATTTGAATTTAGAATTTGAAAATATTCAAATCAGAATTCCTAAAATAGCTGTAATAGGAACTGATGAATTTGATTNATTTATGGATTCAAATAATCTATGGGAGTTTGCACTAAATGAAAAAAACAATTCAATTATTGAAGACAAATTTTTAAAGGCAAAATTATCAAGAAATTTAATAAGAAAATTAACACAATATATTATTGACATCAACTATCCAATTGCGGTGAGATCTTCAAGTTTACTTGAAGATTCTCAGTATCAACCACTAGCAGGTCTATACGCTACNTATATGCTTCCAAATAATTCAAAAAGTATAAAAATTAGACTTAGTCAATTAACAGAAGCTATTAAACGAGTTTTTGCATCCACTTTTTTTCAAGATCCAAAATCAGTAATGGATACTTCTTCTAGTAGACAAGAAGAAGAAAAAATGGCAGTTTTAATACAAGAACTTGTAGGCAAAAGATATAAAAATATATTTTATCCAACTTTTAGTGGCGTTTCTCAAAGTTTAAACTATTATCCTGTTTCTTATTTGAAGAGAGAACAGGGAGTGGCATTCATTGCCATAGGATTTGGGAAAACTATTGTAGATGGTGAAAAATCACTTAGATTTTGNCCATCACATCCTGATATTTTACCTCAATTTTANTCAATTAAATCAATTATTGAAAATTCTCAAAATCAATTTTATGCTCTTCAAATGTATTCAAAAGATAACCTTTTAAGAAAAGGTGAGAAATTCAATCTAAAAAAGTTTAATTTAGAGCGAGCTGAAAATGATGGAACACTAAAACATATTGGGGGTGTAATTTCAACCCAAGATAATATTTTAAGAGATTCATTGAGATANGANGGGAAAAGAGTAGCTACTTTTAAACCAATCTTAAAATGGGAAGAATTCCCTTTAAATAAAGTTCTGAATAGAATATTNGAACTTGGTAAAAAAGCTTTGGGATGTGATGTTGAAATTGAATTTTCTGTCAACTTAAATGATAACGATAAAAAAGAATCAGAATTTTGTTTATTGCAAATTAGACCAATGCTAATCAANNGATTAAATTCACAAAACAATAAAGAAGAATTTAAAACCAAACAAATGATATGTAAAAGTAATGTAACCTTNGGAGATGGTAAGATAGAACCCATTACTAATATAATATATATTGATCCTAAAAAATTTGATCCAACCCAAACATCTGTAATTGCTAACGAAATTGGTAAAATAAACTCTAAAATAAAAAATAATTCAAATTATCTTTTAATTGGACCTGGAAGATGGGGTTCAACAGATCCATGGCTTGGCATACCAGTCAATTGGAAGCAAATTTCAAAAGCTAAAGTTATTGTTGAATATGCAACAGAAGATTTTAATATTGATCCTTCTTTTGGAAGTCACTTTTTCCAGAATGTTATAAGCCTGCGCATTGGTTATTTTACTATTGGTAAAACTACCAAAGATCAATTTATTGATTGGGATTGGCTAAGATCACAAAAAACTAAAAAAAATAATAATTTGTTAACTTGGATTGAATTNGAAAAACCAATCAGTGTTCATCTTAATGGTATAAATGGGANAGGTATTATACTAAAACACCAAAATAAGATACAAGAAACTATGAATGAGGAATTATCTAGTGGGATATAAAACTATACTACTCCTTGATCAAGCATTGAATCTGCAACCTTTATAAATCCAGCTATGTTAGCGCCCTTAACGTAATTTGTAAATTTTTTATCTGTACCGTATTCTACACATTGTCCGTGGATGTTTTTCATTATATTTTGCAGCTTAGTATCAACTTCATTTCTACTCCAATTTGAAAACATTTTGTTCTGACTCATTTCCAAACCAGAAACTGCAACACCTCCTGCATTAGCTGCTTTACCTGGTCCAAATAATATTTTATTGCTCAAAAATAAATTAATAGCATCCGCATCAGATGGCATGTTGGCACCCTCAGAAACACAAATACAACCGTTGTTTATAAGAGACTTAGCATCATTCTCATTTATTTCATTTTGGGTAGCACAAGGAAGTGCAATATCACATTTTATGTTCCAAGGTCGAGAATTCTCATAGTATTCACAATTATATTTATCTGCATATTCTTTGATTCTTCCTCTTTCTATATTTTTTAGATTCTTTACAAACGCTAATTTTTCGTTATTAATGCCATCTGAGTCATATATTGTTCCACTTGAATCTGAAAAAGATAAAACCTTGCCACCTAATTCAATAACCTTTTCAGCAGCATATTGAGCTACATTACCAGATCCAGATATAATAACTTTCTTTCCATCGATACTGTCATTGCTATTTTTAAGCATCTCTTCAGCAAAATATACACAACCGTAACCAGTAGCTTCAGGTCGAATCAAACTTCCGCCCCAATTAAGAGCCTTTCCTGTTAACACGCCTGTAAATTCATTTCTAATACGCTTATATTGTCCAAACATATAGCCAATTTCTCTTCCACCTACACCGATATCTCCAGCTGGGACATCCGTATCTGCACCAATGTGTCTAGATAATTCAGTCATAAAAGATTGACAAAAACTCATTACTTCATTATCAGACTTACCTTTTGGGTCGAAGTTTGAACCACCTTTACCTCCACCCATTGGCAAAGTTGTAAGACTATTTTTAAAAATTTGTTCAAAACCTAAAAATTTAAGAATGCTTAAATTAACAGAAGGATGAAATCTTAATCCCCCCTTGTAAGGACCAATTGCTGAATTAAATTCTACGCGATAGCCCCTATTAATTTCAACATCCCCGTTGTCATTTCTCCAAGGCACACGAAACATTAAAACTCTTTCNGGCTCAGTTATTCTATCTAAAATNTTTGAATGTAAATAATGTGGGTTATCTTTNAAAAAATCCCAAATTGAATCAACAACTTCATAAACTGCTTGATGAAATTCTATCTCACCAGGATTACGAGATTTTAAATTTTCTAAGAACTGATCTATTGTTTGATATTTCATTAAATTTTCCTTTAAAAAACAAAAAAAAAACCGCTTAAAAGCGGGCTACAATAATTTAAGAAAAATTATTTNATTATTTCCTAATACTTTTTACACTAACTTGAATAGAATTATATGAAAATTTTTTAAATTATTACATTAAAAAACAAAATAAAATCTAAAGTGAAATCAAAAATAATTAATTTTTCTATCNTGCATCCATATAAAATGATTACAATAATAATCTTTTTAACAGGCCTAATTACATTTGGTTCTAAATGGATTATTGTTGATGATGATTTTATGAAAATAATNCCAAATGATGTCCAATCAAAAATTGAATGGGATAAGATCACTAATGAATTTGGGAATGTTGATTTAATGTTTATAGCATTTGGTCGTAAGGGCTTTTCTATATTTAATGAAAAAGCTTTTTCCGATCTTTGGGACGTAACTCAAAGCCTAGAAAATATATCAAGCGTTGATGAAATAATTTCTTTATCTAACCTAAATCGAATTGATAACGTTGATGATTTTATTGAAGTAAATAATTTACAAAATAGTAAATTTTTATCTCCTGAGGAAATTGAATCAATACATAATTATTTAAAAAAGAATTCCCAAGTTTCAAAGAGATTGTTAAGTAAAAATAATAATTATACNTCAATCATTTTAAAACCAAAAGCAAATGTTAATTACAGTGATCTTGTAAAAGAAGTATTAAGTGTAACAAAAAATAAACTTTCTAATTGGGAGGTTTTCTACTCTGGAGTTCCCTATACAACAGGACTTGCACCTGAATTAATTCAAAACGATGTCCAGTCTTTAATGAAAATTGGCACTTTAATAATGAGTTTTATATTGTTAATAAATCTAAGAAATTTTTACGCAGTTGGACTTGTTTTTACGGTAATTATTTTTTCTCTATTGAGTATGATGGGATTTATGGGTTGGATAGTTTTATTGACAAATTCTGAAAAATTTTATTTTACACTATTGAACTCTTCAATGCCAATTTTAGTTCTTACTATTGCCAACTCCGATGGAGTACACGTTATGACCAAGTTTTTTAAAGAAATTAGAAAACTAAAAGATAAAGATAAAGCTATTAAATCAACAATGGATGCATTAATGCTTCCTATTTTTATTACATCCCTAACTACAGTTGCAGCATTTTGCACATTAATCTGGGCGCCTTTAAACCCACTTACAGGCTACGGATTAAGTATCGGTTTTGGTATTGTTTGGGCTTGGATCTTATCAATTACTTTATTACCATCATTAATTTCATTGATAAATTGGAATNTTAATTCAAATGCAATCAAGGATGAAAGTATTTTAGAAAAATTAACATCNAAATTCAGTTTTTATATAACAAATTATCCAAAACACATTCTAACTTTTGGAATTTCATTAATTTTATTAGCTGGTACTGGCATAAAGTTTATTAAAGTTGATGTTAACTACAAAACCTTTTTCAAAACTGGTACCAGTATTAGAGAAAGTATGGAATTTATTGATGAAGAAATGGCAGGTAGCTTAAATATAGTTTTTCGAATTGAAAATGATATAAAAGAGCCTTTTGTTTTAAAAGAAATGGAAAAAATACAAAACTTTTCAGAATTAGACTCCAACGTAACCCTATCAATGTCAATTGTAGATGTAATAAAACAACTACACAGAAGTGTTATGAACGATGATTCCAAATATGAAACTATACCAGAACAAAGGAATGAAGTGAATAATTTATTTACTATGTATTCTTTATCAGGAGAGCCAGATGATTTTAGTGCTTTAGTTGACTATAATTATAATGTAGCTATCATAACAGCACTAATGAAATCNGTATCAACTGATCAAATATATTTTTTTGTAAAAAATATGGAAGANTATATNAAAAATAACATAAGTGAAGATTTAAACATAACAATAGCTGGAATGTTAGTCGCATTTAGAGACCTTGTAAATCTTATTGTTGAATCTTCGTTAATTAGTATAATTTCAGCAATTTTTATGATATTTTTAATTTCTTTATTTTTTTTCAAATCTTTNTATTGGGCACTATTATCAATTTTACCATTAACATCAGCAGTCATTCTTAATTTTGGATTAATGGGCTTTTTTGGTATAAAACTTAGTCACGTAACTGCAATTTTATCCTCAATAATAATTGGTGTTGGGGTCGACTTTGCTGTACACTATATATCAATATTTCGGTATAAAATAAAACGAGGGACTAAATTGGAAAGAATAAGCAATGATGTCGTAAATGATGTAGGTTATCCAATTATATTAGATGCAGGTTCTAATATGGCCTTTGGTGCCCTACTATTCTCTTCATTTATACCTGTTCAATACATTGGAGGTTTAATGGTTTTCGCAATGTTTTCAACATCCATAGGTACATTAACTATTCTTGCAGCATCTGCAGAAATTTTAAAAAAATACTTGAATAAATAAATTGAATAAAAAATACATATATATTAATATTATTCTTACATCATTAATTTTTTCAAATCCTGGATTAAAAATTGCTAAACAAATAGAAGATAGAGCTCAACCTAAAGATATGAAATCTATACTTGAAATGAATCTTATTAATAAAAAAGGAAAGCAAAGAAAATCATCATTAAAATCTTTTGTGAAAGATGGAGGGAAAAAACAAATTGCTTGGTTCCTTTCTCCTGCTGATGACAAAGGAATAGGTTATTTAAAAATTGAACACGATGAAAAAGATGACGAAATGAGGATTTATTTACCTGCTTTTAAAAAAGTCAGACGTATCTCATCAAAAAAAAAATCAGACTCTTTTATGGGTTCTGATCTCAGTTATGAGGACATGAGTAACAGAGATATAAATGAAAATATATACAACTTATTAGGTGATGAAATAATTAATGATCAAGATTATTATATTCTAGAAATTAAGCCTAAAAAAAGTACTAATTCTGAATATAGTAAACATATTGCATGGATTAACAAATCAAATATATTACCATTTAAAGAAGATTCATACGATAAGTCAGATAAATTGCTTAAACAAAAATATTTTCATTTCACAAAAATAAATAATTATTATGTTATTGATACAATGAAAGTATTCAATGTTCAAAAAAATCACAATACTATTCTTACTTTTAAAGATATTAAAATTAACTCAAATATCAATGATGATATCTTTCAGGAAAAAAATTTAAAACGATTAATAAACTAGGTTAGTGCAACATTATAATTCAAAAAGTAGATTAGATGAATTTATATCTAATCCAAATAAAGCGCTATGGAAATTAACTATACCAATGTTTATTGGGATGTCTGTCCAAGCTACATATCAAATAGTAGATATGATATTTATAGGAATGTTGGGTCCAAACTCAATTGCTGCACTAGCTTTTAATCTTCCTATTCTATTTTTTGCTATAGGAATAATCTTTGGTTTAGGTTCTGGAGTCACAGCTATCATTGCACGATATATTGGAATGAAAAATAAAAAAAAAGCGGATAATGCTGCTGAACACTCTATCCTTTTGGGCTTTTTTTTAGGTATTATCTTCACATTATTAGGATGGAACTATGGGAAAACCCTTCTAGTTTTACTTGGAACACCACTTGACATTTTAGAAGAAGCATATCAATATTTTATAATACTTGTTTCTGGAATAATATTTATGATATTAAGTGTTTTTTTTAGATCTATTTTATCTGGGGAAGGAGATACAAAATTCCCTATGTATGTCGTGACTACAGGTACAATAATAAATGTAATTCTTGATCCAATCTTAATTTTTACTTTTGAAATGGGTATTAGTGGTGCTGCTGCTGCAACAATTTTTAGCCAAATAATAGTCTGTCTAATATTTCTATATTCATTTTTAATTAAAAAATATCCTTATACTACCTTTAATTTAAAACATTTTAAATATGATAACACCATTCTTATCTCTATCTTTGAACTTGGATTACCAGCATCTTTTGCAATGGTATTAATGTCATTTGGAAGTGGAATTTTTAATAAAATTTTAGTTGATTTTTCACCTGATATAGTTTCTGCATATCAAATAGCTAGTAGGATTGATAACTTTTTTTTTATGCCAGTTATTAGTATAGTTTCAGCAATGGTAACTTTAGTTGGAATGTTCTATGGTGCAAAGAAAATTAATCTAGTTTATCATATCATTCACTATGGATTAAAACAAACCATAATTATATCAACAGTAGTTGGATTAATTTTTTATTTTTATTCTATTCATATTTTCCCAGTGTTTACAAATTCACAAGAAATAATTAGTTATGGAGTAGAGTATATGAAAATAGCTGTATTCAGTTATCCATTCATTGCAATTGGAATGACAAGTAGTAGAGTTATGCAAGGTCTTGGTTATGGAATGCCTATGCTATTACTAACAATGATGAGAGTTATTTTAATTAGTGTACCTTTATCTTTATATTTCATTCATATTTATAATAAATCACATGTTTACGTTTGGTATGCTATGTTAATAGCATCATTTATAACTTCAATAATTGCATATCCATGGATGAGAATAAATCTATTGAAAAGATTAAATGAATGTGAAATCAAGTCAATCATAAAATAACTATGTATATAATATTTTTAATATTGATCCCCATAAATTCTATTTTTACGCAAAATATTTTCACAGAATATTTAATATTTAATGAAGATACAGTTGATATTTTTTCATATCAAATTCCAAATCACTACAATGAAAATATAAATGTTCCCTTATTAGTTGCATTCCACGAATGGGGAGGTAATCATAATTCCAATTTTTATACTAACTTTGATGAAGAAGCAAATCAAAGAGGGTGGTTTTTTTTATCTCCATATGGTGGTTCAGCTAATAATTATTCTCATCAAGAAGCCCAAGTTTTTTTTGAACAAGAAATAATTTGGATGATTAATAATTTTCCAATTGATCAAAGACGTATTTATATGGTTGGTGGATCAATGGGTGGTGCTGCTGGAGCTATTTATGCAAATAATCATTTAAATCCCAATAAACCTATGGTTGCAGCAACTGCATCCGGATCTGGAATTTTAGATTGTGAAAGAAGGTTTTACGAAATGGATGGGAACAATAGCATGATACAATGGTTTGGAGGGTCACCAATTGAAGTCCCATTTGAATATCATAGAAACAGTGCAGTTTTTTTTAATGATCTTTCACAAAGTATGCATATTAATTTACAATATACTCCTATTTATTTAGATTTTGGATCAACTGAGGCTCACAGATACCACGCTGAAGATATATATGATCTATTACTTGATTATAATAATAATATGTGGATTGAATTACAACCAAACCCTGGACATGGTTATTCAACAATGGATGAATATCATACATGTAATTGGTTGCAACAATTTGAGCTTATTGATGATCCTTTAAAAATAAATGTGAACCTCGATGAACCTTCAAGAGCATACTGGATTGAAGCATTGAATCAAAATAATATACAAGATTTTATACATATTAATTGTGAAAAAGATTCAAATAATAATATAATAATTAATGAATTTAGTAATTCCGATACTCTTCTACTTTTTTTAATAAATGATACTATCCCAAGTCATATTCAAATATATAATAATCAAAACAATAACATAAACTTAGGAATTACAGGCAATGAAACAATAGTTTCTATGATTAATGAAGTAGAAATTGTAGAAAATGAAAATTCAAATTTTGAAAACTATAATTTATATAATAATATTATTTTTTTAAATATTGATATAGGTAATTATACAATTTCATTTAATGAAATATTTTTTTATGACTTAAACCAAGATGGGTTATGGGATGTTTTAGACATTACTATTTTAATTTCGTTCATTCTTGAAATGATAAATCCAAATGAACTTCAATTTGAATTATCAGATTTTAATAATGACGATCAATTAAATATCTATGATATTATTTTGATTATTAATCTTTTCTATTTTTAATTAATCCTAAGCTTTTTGCTATTAATTTGTCAAAAAATCGATCAGGTAAAATACCTGGCAAAGTATAGTTCAATAATCTATCTTTGGTAATAACGTATCTTGTTTTATTTTTTGTATTAGAAAAAATTTTAAAAATAAGTTTCCCCACCACTTCTGCTTCATATCCACTTCTTCCCTTATTGATAAAAAAAGAATGAAATCGTTTTAAAGCATTTTCGTAAATGGATCCTTTGAATGGGGAATCTTCTAGTTTTGGAGCTTTATCCCAGATTGAAGTTTTAATAGGACCTGGCTGAACCAATATAACATCAACACCATAAATTAATAGTTCTCTTCTTAATGAATCTGATAAACCTTCAAGTGCATGTTTTGATGCNGTATANGGACCNACAAATGGATAAGCACGCTTNCCACTNACAGANCCTATCATNATTATTTTACCTTTTTNAGATGTTTTATTATTACATCCTAATAAATCTGAANATGACTGTGTAACANATAGCAATCCAAACAAATTGACTTCAAATTGTTTTTTTATAATATCTAATGGAATTTCTAATAGTGGACCTCCAAGAGCAATACCAGCATTATTAATTAAAGCATCTAAAATTTCTTTTTCACCAATAATTTTTTTTACTTTTTTTACTGATTTTAAAACTTCATCTTTTTTGGTGACATCAAATACCAATGGATGAAAATTACTTGTGAATTTTTTCTTTAAATTTTCAGAATCACGTTTGTTTCTGACACTTCCAAATACTCTACATCCTTGTTTTAAAAAAATATTAGCTGTAGCATATCCTATACCAGTACTAACTCCTGTTATAAGAATATTTTTCATTTACTAATTTTATATATTTTTATAAGAAAAAGATTTTTTGAATTTATTAGATTTATTATCATTGATTTCAAGAATNGGATAAATAAATAAATTAACTTCTCCTTGTTCATAATTTTTAAGAATGAAATCACGACCTACCATCATTTCAACTCTACTTTCATCAACTGTCCCAAAAAAATATTCCACTTTACTTGGGTCTTTATCTGCTTCGGAAATATCAACTGGATACCAACCTTCTCCTTTAATATAATAATCAGCCCAACAATGATATCCTTTAACCTTACCTTCATCACCATTTGGAATTGGGAAACCCATATGAAATCTAGATGGTATTTTTAAAGTTCTCGATAACGACATAAAATAAGAATGATAATCTGTACAATTACCCACACCGATATCACAAGCATATATTGAATTACCATTACCATATGCATATTTAGCATCATTATTTTGTGATTTAACTAATTGATCTTTCGTCATTTTTTTAAGACCATATGTTATATTACTTGGCAACCATTCTTGCCCAGTCTTTGGATTTTTACCTCCGTGAATATATTTATAGTTTTTAGAATTTTGATCATCAGTAGGTTTTCCATAATGCATACCATTTAAAACATAATCATATATTCCCCTCATATTTTGATTGGAAAGTTTATTTTCTTTAATAATTTTATCAAAAATAGATCCTACTGGAACCATAGATGCAGAACTTAAATAATTTTTAGGATCAACGTTAGCATAATTAATATTTTGATGTTCTTTTCTAGTTACTTCAAAGCTTAGCTTTATATTTTTTTCAATATCAGTTCCATTCAGACTAAAAAAATATAGATATTTATTNTTATGTTTTTTTTCTAATTCTATTGAATAATTTAATCCATCCGCATCAATTTTGATATTTTTTATGGTTTGAACCTCATTAGAATTTGGATAAGGTATCCATAATTCCAATTTTTTATCATCTGTTGGCAAAATTGAAACTTCATAATTAAAAATAAATGATCTTGTATTAGTTCCATTACAATTCAATAATAGTAAAAAATATGAAATAATTAAAAATTTATACATTTAATTTAATTCCTTTTTTTTGTGGGATTGAAAAATTTGACAAATACTAGTAATTTTTTCTGAAAAATATTACAAAGTAAGTTTAAAGAATGAGTCTCCAACTGGANTTTATAAAATGCCTTCACTTTTTATAAAATAGATTAATTAACATTTTGTAATTTACAGCTATAAAAAAAAAAAATGGAACAAATATTCATANATTACATTATAAGGTATAAACATTATAAAGGATATCATGAAAAATTTNAACTATTTATTACTATTATTTATTACAAAAATAATCGCATTTCCATCCCAAAATGATTTTAGTAAAGCCTTCATTAATGTGGCTGAAAAAACAAATCCTGCTGTTGTATCGATAATATCTGAAAAAACTATAGAAAACGATTATCATTTTTTCTTTAGACAAATGCCTCAACAAGAATTTAAAGGTCAAGCATTGGGATCTGGAGTAATCATTGATGCCAATGAAGGTTACATAGTAACAAATAATCACGTAATTAATGATGCTGAAGAAATTAAAATTTTACTTGAAGATAAAAGAGAAATTATTGCTGAAGTTATTGGTACTGACCCTCCATCGGATTTAGCTATTTTAAAAATTGATCCAACAAATTTAACGGAGGTTAAAATTGGCAACTCAGATAAATTAAGAGTTGGTGAATGGATTGTAGCGATTGGTAGTCCTTTTGGATTACATTTAAATCACACTGTAACAGCTGGAATTGTAAGTGCAGTTGGAAGAAGTGATATAATATCAAGAAGAAATTTTGAAAATTTTATACAACATGATGCAGCTATAAATCCTGGTAATTCAGGAGGAGCTTTAATGAATTTGAAAGGAGAACTAGTTGGTATTAATACAGCCATAGCAACAGAAGGATTTTCTAAGCAAAGTGCTGGTGTAGGATTTGCAATACCTATTAATCAAGTTATGAGAGTTGCAGAAGATTTAATAAGTTCTGGAAGTGTAACTAGAGGTTGGCTAGGTGTCTCCATACAAGATATAGATGAACAAATTGCTAAGGCAATGAACTTGGATATTAGATCAGGTGCTTTGGTATCTCAAATATTAGAAGATAGCCCTGCATCAAAGTCAAGTTTAAAACAGCAAGATATAATTATTGAAATAGATGGCCAAAAAATTTCCAGTTCATCAAATTTAAGAAATATTATTGCTTCTAGNAGACCAAACGAATCAAAAAAAATAAAAGTCTTGAGAGATGGTAAAGAAAAAAATGTTACAGTTAAACTTGGAGAAAGACCAAATGAACAAAATCTATCTTTAGGAATCTATGAAAATGATACATACGATATATTGGGTTTAAAAGTTGAAAATATTGATATGAAAAATGTTAAAAATAAAATTGAAGGAGTTAGAATTTACGCAGTAGAAAATAATCGTAATCAATCTGATCTAATGGTAGACGATATAATAGTAAAAATAGGTCAATCTAAGATAAATTCAGTTGATCAATATGCTAAAGAACTAAAAAAATATGGTTCAGGTGATTCTATACTATTATATATTAATAGAAACGAAAGTTCAAGATTTGTTGGAATGGAAATTAANTAAAATTTACCAATCGTCACCCCAATCATCATCTCCTTCATCCTCAAGATACTCTGCTTCCTCAGCTAACCATTCATTGAATTCTTGCTCAGTTTCAATAGTAACATATCCCTTCATTCTATAATGAGAATTACCACAAAGTTGAGCACAAGCAATTTCATATCCCTGACCTTCTCTTGCTGTTCCTTTCAACATTTGTAAAAAATCTTTTGATGTCATTGTTGGCGTAAAATAAATAGGAATTTGCATTCCTGGTATTGCATCCTGCTTAACCCTCATTTCNGGCAAGAAAAAATTATGTATTACATCTTTTGTAGACAAATAAACCAACACTTGCTTATTAACAGGAAGATGTAATTGATTAATTGTTACAATNTCATCAGCTCCAAAACCATTTCTATCTAAACCTATTGGATTTGACTCTTCGTCAACTAAACTTGGACTAGTTGACCCAAACAAACCATCTGCTCCTGGATAATGTATGTTCCATGCGAATTGCTGAGCAACAACTCTGATTTCATGAACATCTTTTTTATCTGGTATATTTGTTTTTAATTGAGACCACAATGGCAATGACAATCCAACTAAGAGAAAAGCTTCAAAAACTATAACACCAACTTCTACATATTGACTGAAATGAGATTTTATTCCGCCATAACTAGCTTCAGGNTTTGATTTATTATTGAACTTAAATATGGCATATATTAAATAAATTCCCCATCCTACAAAAAGTAGTATCATTAACCAATGCACCCAGCCAATCACAATATCTATTTTATAGCCGTGGCCAGATGACATTATTGGTAACCCTAGTTTATCACTTAATTTTCCAAGATATTCAAGCATTTTTAATTTATACTCTCCATTTTTTTTGATTTAATATATAATGTTATTATAAAAAAAAGTACTACTGTCAATATGAATCCAATAAAAAATAATAATGTTAAAATACCCATATTCATGCCATGTGTCATTGGAGAATTGGGATCGCCATAACAAACAGCGCAGGCATTTAAACTAGAAANTACAATTGATAATAATATTAGTATTTTAATCATCTAAGGTTGACATTTTCTTTAAAAAATAATTATTATATAATATTAGTGCAACACAAAAAATTACCGCCAAAATAGTTAAAACTAAATATTTTGTTTCATTATACGATCTCCATTCTATGTAAAATAAATAGCCGTTAGCTATGGTCATAATAGATGCAATCGTCATGAATACTATATGAAAATATTTTAAGGACATTTAATATTTTCCAACCAGTGTTGATTCCCACATAACGGGAATAAACAAAAGAATTAAAAAGAAAACTAAAGTTACGAGAATTATCCAATATATCATTGGTTTCTCATCATTCAAATGCATAAAGTTGTAAGCAACTAAATAGCCTTTGAAAACTGCTATAGTCAAGCCAACAAAAATTCCTCCAGCAATACTTCCTTCTACGTCAAAATCTACATAAACTGCTAGGACCGTTAAAACTGTACAGAATAAGAGTAAGGCGAATATTTTCCAATATTTAATAACTTGTTTTGATATGTTATCTGAAACCATAAAAGTCCTTTATATTAATTTAAAAGATACAAAACCGGGAATAGAAAAATCCAAACTAAATCTACGAAATGCCAGTATAGACCAAAAACTTCTATACGGTTTGTAAACCTTATCGGCTCATCATCCCACATTTTTATTCCATCTGGCATAACAAAATATACAAGAACAAAAAGTCCACCAATAATATGTAATACATGCAAGCCAGTCATAGTAAAATATAGTGCCATATACGTATCGTGAGCTGGAACAAAACCTTCATGTATCTTGTGTGAATACTCAAAATATTTAACAACAAGAAATATGATCGCACAAGAAATTGTTATCCACATATACATTTTAAATTTTGAAATATCTTTCATTTTGAGCGAAACCCAAGACATCACCATTGTTACACTAGAAGTTATGAGCGCTACCGTATTAAATGTTGCAAGTCCTATAGTCTCTTCAAGTAAATGGGCAACAGATTGTCCATCAAGTCCTATGGGGGGCCAAACAGANGCTCCAGCCCTTAGAAGTATGTATGAAGAAAATAAACCACCAAATAACATTACTTCAGAAGCTAAAAATAGCCATATACCCAATTTTGCGTTATATAAACCTGTATCTGGTCTTAAATCTTCATTATAAGGAATTTTTATATCCATTTTATTTACCTTTTTTCATTTTTTTTGTTTGTGGTAAAAAATCATCTTTCATACCAGGAACACTATATTCATAGGGACCATTATACACAACTGGTGTTTTCTTGAAATTGCCATGACCTAGAGGTGGTGAAGTCGCATCAGTCCACTCTATTGTAGTAGCATTCCATGGATTTGCATTTGCTTTAGAATCTTTATCTTTGTACAATGTCCATATTAAATTAACTATAAACGGTATTTGTGCTAAGCCTAAAAGCCAAGCTGAATATGACATTGTTTCATTCCATTTTAAAACATCTGCGGCGTGAGCATACGAAGCACCACCATCAGCCAATCGTCTGGAAACTCCCGCAAGTCCTTGGATGAACATAGGAAAAAATACTCCATTCATAAATACAAAGGATGCAAAAAAATGTATTTTACCAAGTGTTTCATCTAACATTTTTCCTGTTACTTTAGGGAACCAAAAATATATCCCGGAGAATAAAGCAAAAATTGTTCCTGGTGCAACAACATAATGGAAATGACCTATCACATAATATGTATCGTGTAAATGTATATCGGATGTTGACAAGCCCAAAGGCAATCCTGTCAAACCACCAACTCCAAACATTGGAATCCAACCTAAAGCAAATAACATAGGAACATTAAAACGTATTGATCCCCCCCATAATGACAACATAAAACAGGATAATATAATTACTGATGGAACTGATATAATCATAGTTGTGATTTGAAAAAATGTACTCATTCCTTGACCCATACCAGTTAAAAACATATGATGAGCCCAAACGGTAAATGACATAAAACCTAAGAAAAACGATGAATAAACTAGCGATTTATAACCCCAAAGAGGTTTTCTTGTGTTATTAGCAATTACTTCAGCAATTACCCCCATTCCTGGTAATATTAATACATAAACTTCTGGATGGGCTAAAAACCAAAATAAGTGCTGCCATAATAATGGACTACCACCACCACTAACTTGCAACATTTCTCCACTAACAACAAGCCCACTTGGAAGGAAAAAACTAGTACCGGCAATTCTATCCATTAACTGAAAAATAGCTGCAACTTCTAATGGTGGGAATGCTAATAACAAAAGAAACGATGTAACTAATTGGCTCCATACAAAGAATGGCAATTTCATCCAGGTAAGTCCTTTAACTCTTAACTGTACCACTGTTACAATTATATTCACTGAACCCAACAATGATGAAGTGATCAGAAAAATCATTGCAACAAGCCACCAAGTTTGTCCTTGAGTTGCAATATCAGATAATGGTGGGTAAGCTGTCCATCCTGAGTTAGCTGCACCTCCAGGCAAGAAAAAACTTATTATCATTATTATACCACCAGGTAAATAACTCCAATAAGATGCCATATTTAATTTTGGGAATGCCATGTCAGGAGCACCTACCTGTAAGGGAACCAAATAATTACCAAATGCTCCAACNATNAANGGNACAACCCCTAAGAAAATCATTATTGTTCCATGCATAGCTCCAAATACATTGTATAAGTCAGATGGTAAATTACCTTCACTTGCAAATCCATTTAATGTTGCTANCCATTTTATAAATGGTCCTACAACAGGTATAGCTGTGTCAGGATATGCAAGTTGCCACCTCATAACCATCATTAAACTAAAACCAATCAAAAGAAAAAAGAGAGCAGTGATGCCGTACTGTATTCCAATNACCTTGTGGTCAATTGAAAAAACGTATTTGGTCCAAAAACTTTCTTCGTGATGTTCTTTATTACTCAAAAGTCTTCCTCCATAAAATTAAAAATTCATTACTAAAATATGATCTAACACAAATAATATNAATAAAGCAGGATAATAAATTATAGTAGCAAATAGCAATTTTCTTGCATTTGCACGATTTTGATTTATTATCATTTGATAGCTTTTTCTTAATAAATAAAAACTGGTTATAAATGTTCCAATTAAATAAAAAATACCACTTATTCCTATAAATGAAGGCATAATACTAAAAATTAACACAAGTATTGAAAAGATTCCAATATAGTATTTTATCTTTGAATCAATATTATCTCCAGTTGTAATCATTTTATAGCCTGCTGATTTATAATCATCTCTATATATCCACGCAATTGCAATAAAATGAGGTATTTGCCAAGCAAAAAGAAGAGCAAAAAAAATCCAAGCGCCAAAATTAATCTCGCCTGTAGCTGCTACCCAACCTCCAATNGGCGGCAATGCACCGGGTATCGCACCTATTATAGTATTCCATTCAGTTTTTTGTTTTAGGGGTGTATACACTAATAAATATAAGAATAGAGTTATGAATGATAAGACTCCAGCTAACGGACTGATAAAATAATAAAGATCTAAAACTCCTAATATTGATACCGACAAACCAAAAAACAATGCTTGATTCGAGCTAATTTTACCAGAAGGAATTGGTCTATTTAAAGTTCTTTTCATTTTTTTATCTAAATTTGATTCTAAATAGCCATTTAAAGTGCTGACTCCTGCAGAGGACAATGCAACTCCTACAATAAGATATATAACATCNTTCCAAATTATTTGATTGTTNGNANCNNNAGANATNATACCNGCNNNATANCCAAAAAAAGCAGTAATAATAACNAGNAGAGTAATATCNGGCTTNCTTAATTCCCAANAAATNTTNTANTTCTTATTTTTNTAAAAATNGATNAACATTACTNTATATAATTTAANTATGATTGNANATAGGTAAAAAATAATTTGTTATAATATTTATAAGTAAAATAGTATCAATTTTAGCTCAATAAGCTTGTAATATAATTATTAATAATTTTAAATTTATTAAGTTAATTAACAATAAGTTTTAAAGGATAAAAAATGAAGCGTTTAATAAGTATTTTAGTATTAACAACTTTGACAGTAGGTATTTGTGGATCTATAAGTGGTACAGTAAATTTTGACGGTAAAGGACCTAAAAAGAAAAAATTGAAAATGGATGCCGATCCAGTATGCGGAAAATCTCACCAAACTCCTGTTTACAGACAAGATTTTGTTATGGACGACAAGAATAATCTTGCTAATGTTATTGTATATTTAAAAAATGTTGATTATAAAGGTAGTGTAACAAAAACTCAAGCAATTTTAGATCAAAAAGGTTGCGTATACACTCCACACGTAATGGGTGTAATGAAAGGTCAAGAAATTTTAATCAAAAATAGTGATGCTACATTACATAATATTCATGGATTGCCTAAAGTCAACACAGAATTTAATTTTGCCATGCCAAAAGTTCTAAAAGAGAAAAAAATGACATTAGTTAAAAGTGAAGAGGCATTCAAAGTAAAATGTGATGTTCATCCTTGGATGAGTGCCTATGTTCAAGTTTTTGATCACCCATATTTTGCCGTAACATCAAAGGACGGATCATACAAAATAGATAATATTCCAGCAGGTACTTACGAAGTCGTTGCGTGGCAGGAAAAATTCAAAGACAAAACAGTTTCACATCAAGTTACTGTTGGTGAAGGTAATAGCAAACAAGATTTCACATTTGTAAAACCTTCTAAGAAAAAATAGCATCATCTTTTAAAAAATTAAAAAGGTGAATGATACATTCACCTTTTTTTTTGACATTTATTTATTAAATGAAAAAAACCATTCACATATTAGCAATATTCACAATGCTACTAACATTTTTTTTAATTTTTGTTGGAGCACTCATAAAAAGTACTGAAGCTGGCCTATCAGTTCCAGACTGGCCTACTACTTTTGGTGAAAATATGTTTCTTTTTCCTTATACATCAATGGTTGGCGGTATATTTTACGAACATAGTCATAGATTAATAGCGTCTTTAGTTGGTTTCTGTATTTTGCTAAATACTATATTAATTCAATTTTCTAATTTTTATAAATTAGTAAAAGTTGTAAGCTTTATTACACTATGTGCAGTCATTACCCAAGGGATTTTAGGTGGATTAACAGTTCTATATTTTTTACCTGCATGGCTATCAGCATCTCATGGGACATTGGGTCAAACAACATTCTGTTTAACAATCATATTAGCTGTAATAACTTCCCCTAAATGGTATAAAAATGAAGTGATCAAATCAAATTCAAAAATTACGAAACTGTCATTTGTTGCTGTAGCGCTAGTTTGGACTCAATTAATAATTGGTGCTATTGTCAGACATACTGAATCAGCATTAGTTGCTTTAGATTTTCCTAAAATAAATGATACTTGGATTCCTGCTTTTGATCAAAAATCAATTGATAAAATCAATTTTGATCGCTTCGTTCAAAACTTTGATTTTATATTAAATTTAGATCCTATAACATCAGGTCAATTATTAATACATTTTACTCATAGATCATTTGGTTATATTATTTTTCTATTTATGATTTATTATTGTTTCAACCTTTATAAACAAAGATTATTCAAGACAACACCTATTATTTTATTTTTTTTAATAATAACTCAAATTGCTTTGGGTGCATTAACAGTGTTATCTAAAAAAGAGTTTATAATTACATCATTACACGTAAGTAATGGAGCAGCTATATTAGGTATCTTAGTTTATTTATGTTTAAATGTCAATAAATCTAAGTTACTATAATTATAACACCAGCTATAGCTAGTATAATAGATCCTATCTTTGTTTTAGTAATTTTTTCTTTTAAAAAAATACTTGAAAAAATTGTTATAAAAATCACAGCAGATTGTCCAATGATACTTGCAATTGGAGGTTCTTCTATATTAGCATACCCTACAATCCAAAATGATAATGCTAGAAATGTCCCAACAAAAGTACCGAAAATCATTTTCTTAAATATAATTTTGTTCTTCAATCCAGTTAATAATTGTAAACTATTTTTTTGACAGAAAAAAATTATCCAAGCTATTACAACACCTGGAATCAATCTGAAAGCAGTAACCCATAATTGTGCTTCAATTGAACCTCCAACTTTATTCAATACTGGTTTAAGAATAACAATACCTAAGCAACTTACAAATGTAGCTAATATCTGGAATGAAACACCTTTTTTATCAGTTTGTTTTTGATTCGTATCTATTCTGCTTTCATAGGTAACAAATAATATTGCTATAATGACAATAATAGAACCAAATGTTTGTGATGCACTTAAAATTGTTCCTAATAATAAAAAAGACAGTATATAATTCATAACTGGTGCAAATGTATCTATTATTGCAACTTGATTTGCTTTAATTCTACTTAATGAATAAACAAATAAAGAATCTCCTATACCCATACCCAATACACCACTAAAAATAATTATTAAATATTCGTATAAAGATAATTCTGGATACCAAAATGAAAATTCAAAAAAATAAAAAAGTATACCAAAAAAAAATAATGCTATTGTATTCTTTAATGAATTAATCAAAAAAGGAGATAATTTTTTACTAACTGATTTAAATGTAACGACAGCTATTGACCATAAAAAAGCTGCTATTAGCATTGCTATATATCCCATAAAAGGAGTTGATATCAATTTATTAATCTATATATATAGCATCACATAAACTATAATGCCAGTTATAGATACATAAAGCCAAGTAGGAAATGTTATTTTTGCTAATTTTCTATGAAGCTTTATTTGCATATTCCAACCTCTGTAAAGCGTTATTAATGCAAGAGGCAAAATTAAAGCAGCTAGAATAATATGAGTTATAAGAATAAAATAATAAAATAATACCCACTCACCCTCATATAATTTTGGACCAACTTTAAACCAATGATATATTACATATGTAATAAGAAACATTGCGGATGTACCAAAAGCTGACAACATTACAAATTGGTGTTTTTTTAAATCATTTTTTTTTATAAATACAAATCCAAGAATTAATAGGATGGTTGTTACTAAGTTTAAAGTTGCATTGACTGTGGGAAGCATTGATACGTCTAACTTACCAGCCATTCCCTCAGGTCTAGGACCCAAAATAAGAAAAGCTACTACAAGAGAAATTGATATTGAGACTATATAAATTATTCGTAGCCAAAAATTATCTTTCTGACTTGTCAAATTATCATTAATCATTTAAAGGTATTCTACCAGTCATCATCGTCCCAATCATCATCTTCCTCATCATCTTCTTCAGGTTTCATAAAACCGTAACCATTTTTACTAAAATAAGCTTTGACTTCTTTAGTAATGTCTAGCTTGCCTGGGATAGTATATAAGTAATCTTTAAGACCCTCTAACATCATTTCTTTATCACCATTTAAAGTGACTATGTCTTTGCCCCACGTTTCAATAGCATCTGGCGTTGATAAAATATCTTTATCAGGTAAGTAAGGTGCAGGCATTTTAGTACCTGGCATTATAGCTTGTGGGTTTCTAAGCCATTCAATGATCCATTCCGGTCTTAATCTTTCTTTTGTCATAGCTAAATTAGGAGCCCAAGTTTGAGGTTCTCCATTAGGAAATGTTGTACCATAAAAATGACAATTATTGCACGCTCCGAATTCGTGCAGCTTATCACCGGCTTTGAAGTGGACAGTGTTTTTATCAACAAGAAGATCGTTCTCAAAATCTAAATTATGATTTTCTAAGCTCTGGAACGCACTTATAATACTATTCCATTGACTGTCAGTAAAATTAAATGATGGCATCCTAACTTGTAAATGCGGTCTTATTGTATTTGGATTATTAAAAAATTTGAATAACCAATCAGGTTGTGTTTTTATTCCTTGTGTATTTAGATTTGGTGGAGCGTAATCCTGCGAACCTATAGCATCAACTATTTGACCTCCAAATCCATCGTGCACGTGACATCCTTGACAATTGTTAGCATAAATTAATTTATGACCCTCAAACTGAGTTTTATCCTCAGCTAAATTATAAGTTATTTTATTTTCACCAAATTGCCTATTTGTGAATCCAAGAATTGCTGTTGTTATAGCTTCAATTTCTTCTGGTTTAAAATAGAAATTTGGCATACGACTTTTATCTTCAGGCTCTACAATTTTATCTCTATCAAAAATTCTAGGATTAGCTAACTTTTGCTCATACCATCCATAATTTGAATGGTTAATATCATGAATATGACCGAAATCTAATTTATGATACGATTTCGAACCCTGATGTGTTAATTCAGCACCAATAGGTTTAGCATCCTCAAAACCTTTTACATTATGGCAAGTGTAACATCCATAAAAACTTATACTTTTCTTTGCAACATAATCAATGATTTCTTTTTCTGACATATCTTCAAGCATTTGATCTGCTTGGTATTCAGGAAATGCTTTTACTAACCATCGTTTTGCTATATTCTCAGTTTCTTCTTTATCATAATTAATAGCTTCGATTTTCTCAAATTCTTCATTTTTAAAAGATAACAAATAAGCTGTTATATCTTTAGCCTCTTGATCTGTTAATCTTAGATTTGGCATCTGAGTCTCTGGCCAGTATGCCGTTGGATCTTTAATCCAGTTATATACCCATTCTGCATCAGTTTTTGAACCGAGTCCAACTAAATTTGGTCCTTGTAGTTTTAATAAGCTGTATCGAGTTGCTTTTTCATAACCATCACCATTTGGATCTGGTTCATAACCATATTCTGATTTTGGTAATTCATATCGTGTATCCACTTCTCCAAGAGCAACACTTTCCTCTTCAATGATATGACAGCCCATACATCCTACAGCATTGAATAATTCTTCACCTTTATCGTAATCTCCTAAATATTNACTTGAATTNTTATATTCANTTTTGTCATCTTTTTCAAATAGATAGTCNGTTATAGCAAAAATTTCAGCATTAGTTCGTTTAANCATTTCAGGAGATGAATTATTTTCTTGATTGAAGAAGTGTGGCATCCAAGTATTATACCTNAAACTTTGTGGATTATTGATCCATTTAGCTGCCCATTCCTTATCAACTTTTTCTTCTAAATGTGTTAAAGGTGGACCATTGTTACCTAAATTATCATATGTCTGAATCAAGTGACAATTATTACATCCTGAGCTCGAAATTAAATTTAAACCAGTTGTTAATTTTTCTGCTTCATTTAATATTGGTTGAGATTGATGACACGTAAAGCAACTAGCTTCTGTATACTTAGTTGGTATCATTGGCTCGGTCCATAATGGTAAATAATGCCAACCGTATTTTTCTTCCCATTCAGCTTGTTGCTCCTTTGATTGAGGCGTATGAGCTGATGAAACAAAAGATGTTCCTCTACTTCGTCCCGCNTGACAAGATGTACATCCATACTCTTGAAATGGATGAGGAGATGCATCAGTNATATANAAATCTAAATTAGGATGTGTNGTNTATGGTTGAGGCGCATCTTCATAACCTGGTTTATCAACACCAAGATGACAACTTGTACAACGGTCAACAACGGGCACATATTTAAAATTGTTATCGTATTTTATATCTTCAAGAACAACTTGCTTTACCTCATAGTATGGATCTAAAAAATCAATGATAGGCAAATCTCTTACAATATCNGCAATTTGATTTTGAAAGGTCATNCTTTCACGATCTAATTTTTCTATTTTGGATTGAGTAATATTTACTTTCTTTAGTACTTTGTTTAATTCGTCTTGTGCTTTTTTCAAGTTTGACTTTAAAAATTTAATTTCAGCTATCTTTGAATCTTTAAGNTTCTCTTTTTNTTCTTTATCAAGTTTCAATACTTGCAGCTTTTCTATAGCATCAAANTACTTNTTNTTATTTTTAAATTCNTGGGGCTTATGATTTTCATTACCACTATCGTGATGTTGATGNTCTAACATCTCNGCTTCNTATTCAAATTTAATNTGATCAAACATTCCTTTGAATGCTAAAAATTCAGCGTTTGCCTTNTAAAATTTTCCATTTAATTTTGCAGAATCTTTTTGAGCTTGCACTAANAANGAATTTTTATTATTGTAATCTTCTTGAGCAGCNAAAAGCTTATCTTCGAAAGCAACTCTATCTAATTTTACTTTTTCTAATTCTTCGGTTAGTACGGTTTTGCTAGTCTCTACTTCCATTGCCCTAAATTCTTTTTGATATTCTTTAAACTCATCATCATTATCATCTATAAATGTTAGAATCACAGATACGAACATTAGTATGCTCGAAATAGCAAACCATTTATTTAATACATTACCTTTATAATATCTTTCGTCAATCATAATTTTATATATTAAAGAACCATTCTGGTATAGATACTATGTATTTTAAATTTAAAAACCATCTTAAATACATTTTAATTGGTAGGGACAACATAGACAGTGTAAAAAACATAAGAAATGCGTATCTTACGGGCCCAAGCTGTTTAAAAATATCTTTTAATTTTGTTTTAGCTAGAAGAAATGGAGGTACGGCAAAATATAAAAATATTAAAATAAAACCTAAAAATTCTCTCTTGATTGGATTGGCTGGCAATCCCTGATTCCAGGCCTTGACCCAAACATACTCAGATAAATTAACATTTGTCAAAGAAACAACCTTATGAGCATCCCAATAATCGTACGGTCCAAAGAAATTCCAGTTAGGACCCCTAAGAATTGTACCAACAATGATTANATAAATCCAAAGCACTAACCAACCATACATAAANGCGAANATTGCTGTTCTTCTTGATTTGAATGCATAAAATCCNCTAGACTTTAAATTAATATCTAAATATGGTATTGCACTTAAACCAATTATTATNAGCAANGGAAACATGATCCCTGCAATCCAAGGATCAAAATATACCAACATTTCTTGTAGACCTAAAAAATACCANGGTGCTTTTGAAGGATTTGGAGTTAATGCTGGATTTGCTGGCTCTTCAAGTGGAGCTTTGATATAAACAGACCACAAAATNAAAAAAACAGTCATCAATATTATACTTATTAATTCACTATAAACTAAATCTGGCCATACTAAGATTTTGTCATTAGGNTCATTATATTCATCTGGTTTCTCACCGCGATCTAATTTCTCATCATTTCTATATGCTTGATTCATTGATAGCCATAAGAAATAAACAACTGTAAAAGCCATTAATATAATAGGAACATTATCTGGTTTAGTAAAAATTATGTAAGCATTTTTATCTGTAAAGCCTAAAACAAAGTATGCTACAACAAGCAACATAAGTACTACACCACCAGTATTAGACCATAGTTTGTCTATGCGAAGTTGTCTGTGCTTTTTTTCAAACCAATCAGTTGGTGGAAAAACAAATGGAAAACCTACGGTTAGCAGGGTAAATGCTATCGTTGGCTCGTGCAAAAGGTTTACTATATATTTAATTATATCTAACATTCGGGCAAAATTTATTAAACTGGTTCTGAGATTCCTCCATCTTTTCTTATACGCCAAAAATGNACAGCCATTAAAATAACAGCAATAAATGGGACTCCAATACAGTGCAATACATAAAATCTAAGCAAGGTAGCTTCACCAACAAATCTACCACCTATTAAAGCAAATCGAACATCTGAACCAACGTGGACTAAATTAATATCTCCAATAGCAAGCAAGCTAGCACCTGGGCCCTCAGANCCAATAAANGGGTGTGCTCTTGCCATATTTGAACCAACNGTCACAGCCCAAATTGCCAATTGATCCCAAGGNAACAAGTAACCAGTAAAACTCAAAAATAAAGTAATTGTAAGCAATAAAACTCCAACTACCCAATTAAATTCTCTTGGTGGTTTGTAAGAGCCTGTCATAAACACTCTAAACATATGTAACCATACAGCCAATACCATAGCATGAGCTCCCCATCTATGAATTTCTCTCATAATACCTAAGGGTACCTGCTCACCTAAATCTATCATATCTGTATATGCGTATTCAACTGTAGGCCTATAATAAAACATTAGTAAAATACCTGTAATTGTCAAAATTAGAAATAGAAAAAATGANAGACCACCCATACACCAGGTATATTTTACTTTAACTGCGTGCTTGGGTANTCTAACTGGATGAAGATGTAAAAATACGTTGTTTAATACCGCCATCATTCTTTGTCTTCTATCTCTAGGAATTCCAGTTCTAAAAATTGACTTCCATAATTGAGTCTCAGCTATTTGCTCTAATATACTCTCTATAAAATTTTTATTATTCTTTGACATATTTTTTAATTTTTTTTTATTTATACTTTTAANAAGGATTCNGGGTTTTCCCATTCACCTTTTTCTTGCTGAAATTTCTTACTTTTGTCCACAATTATTTGTCCATCATCAGCTAAAACNATTTTATATCTTTCCAAAGGACGAGGAGCTGGACCTTCAAAATGGACACCTGAAAATCTAAATCCACTACCGTGACAAGGACACTTAAATTTACGTTCAGTTCCCATCCAATTGGGCGTACAACCTAAATGCGTACAAACAGTTGAAAGTGCGTATATACCCTCATCATTTCTTCCAATCCATACGGCATATTTATTTTTAAATCTNAGATCAATTTCACCAATAGTGAAATCATCAGGATAACCTATTTTAAATGATTGTGGTGGTTCAAATAATACATTTGGAAATAAAAATCTTACTACCATGGTTAAAAATCCTCCGGTTGCAAGACCGAAAGCTGTCCAGCCCAATGTCATCCAGCCAATAAAGCTTTTTCTTGATACTTCTCCATGTGGAGCAGTTTCAACATTTGCATCTTTAATCCCTACTGATGCTTGAGGTTCAAATTTTTTATCTGCCATATTATTTATCTAAAACGTAAAATTATAAGTATTTTTTAAAATTTTTAATGCACTATCTCTAATCTTCATATTTGGATCATTTGTAGCAATATATTTTAACTTAGGTATGAACTTATCATCAATCAATTTTTCNGTTATTTTTATAGCAATCATCATTGCTTGAGNAATTTCCCAATCATCNACATTTTTATAATTATCAAAGTATGATCTATCTAGAAGATTTAANATTTCATTTATACCTGAAGAATCACCTAATTTTGCTAAAGCGATAGAAGCATCCCATCNTATGTTAGGCTCTTCATCAAATAGTAATTTTTTTAAATCACTTACTACACTTTNATCNCCTATCATACCCAAAGCAATCACTGCAGTAAGGCGATCTTCATTCGAATTTTTNTCTTTAAGTATTTTTTTTATATTTTCTATAGCCGGCTTATACTGAATCATTCCCAAGGCATTTATGGCGGCTGATCTACTGTTTGGATCAACATCTTCAATCCCAGCCATTANAGCTTCACCATAATATTGGTCNCCTGTTCTACCCATTCCCAATGCAAGATATGTTCGAACTAAAGGATTATCNTTCATCGAATTTTTATATGTTAAAATCATTTCTTTTTTAAAAGTTTCACCTTCAGGTATTAATTTTGGATTTGATAATATTTTACCAAGTTCAAATGCAGATTGCCATCTTTTCGTAGAGGAACCAATTTTAACTTGATTTAAATATTCTTCAGCTGAGCTGGATTCTTTTATGAGCACCTGAATCATAAAGAAAAAAATTAGACCGAAAACTGCTATTATAAAAGGAATAACAAAAAAGGAATGCACAAGAACTGTAACAGTNCTTTGCTCTTTACTATTTGTGTTTAATTCGGACATTTTTACTAAACTCTGCATATAAATTTACAATTTAAAACTTTGATTTAGCAAAGATAATAGTAACAAAAACTATTTTTTTTTCAATAAATATTTTTTTATTGATTTTAGTTCGATATTTCTATGAAAAAGTTTACAAAAATCNNTAATAATTTTAACTTGTTTATCATCATCAATTTCTTTGTTATTTTTTAATAATGCGGATACCTTGTACAAATGATAACAATTTGACCACCAACATTTACTTAGACTAGTACTATTGCTTTCTACTAAAATTATTTTAGATTGATCTAACCTATTGTCATCCATTAAAAAATAAGGCAAGCAACTAATCATATTATTTTTCAATAGACTTTTNTGGTCATT
Organism: Fidelibacterota bacterium; assembly: GCA_002703375.1. Classification (GTDB taxonomy): domain Bacteria; phylum Fidelibacterota; class Marinisomatia; order SCGC-AAA003-L08. The sequence continues at coordinate 44,416 of NZTO01000024.1, forward strand.
ATCAATATGTAGACCATTATAAAAAACAACTAAATCTTTAATTGAAGGTAGNATGAGATCAAATTTATTTTTTAGAAAAAACTTTATTGTTTTATANTGATAATATTGATCTAAAGATTTAAAAAAAATTGATATGGATGAACGATATTTGCTTTTATCAATAGCAGNAAANGAATTATCAANAGTANTTATTTTGTTATAAAAAAGATGTTCAAGAGATTGTACCATTTTTGATGAATACTCATTTCTTTTTTGGCTTTTTTCCCTTTGAAAAGTAAGTGATTCATTATTTATTCGCATGAAGATTATTTAATTGTAATGATTCTTAAAAAGTGTAANATTTTTACAATGTAAAAACCAAAATCTACTTCAAACCACTTTACTGCAAAATTCATTTTTTGAGGATATCTATGATGATTGTTTTGATAAAGTTCCCCCATCATTAAAAAATCAATNTGTAGAGTGTTTTTAGAATTATCTCCTAACATTTTAAAATTTCTATAACCATGTTTGTGTCCAAACCAATTGACNATAAAACCATGAATTGGTCCCATAGCAATATGTATTGGTACTAACAAAAAGAATAATATATTTGGAGCNAAATAAACGTAAAAAAGTACATACGATAAAGCGAACAAAATCCTCACAGTATAAGTATCAACAATGTTTTCAAACTTTGGCCACCTGGGTAAATTTTTATCTTCGTAATTATTTTTAGCAACGTCATTCTTAAAAGATCTATATTCATCGAAAGTCTTTAACATGAATTTAAACCAATTTGAAAACTTAACAGGAGAATGCGGATCACCTTCAGTATCGCTCAATCTATGATGTTTTCTATGCATTAGTGCGTATGCAGCAGGCTCTAAGAATGATGGTCCTTGTGCTAACCAAGTTAATATAAAAAATAACTTCTCTGTAAAATTATTCATTTTAAACATCTGATGTGAGGCATACCTATGCAAAAAAAATGTTTGAGTAAAAAGAGAAACATACCAATGCAAAATAAATAATAATATAATGAAACCCATAATTACTTTCTAAATCTATAGTGTGAAACACCCCATTCTGTTCCACTTCTCATACCGAACATAACTGCACAAGCTAAGAAAAATATTCTCCACCTATGAAACCAAATTTTGCTTACATTACTGCCATAGGCTTTATCAAATATTTTTAATATTCTTCTTCTATTTGAATCCATTTGATCTAACCAAGCATATGATGTTAATGAATAATGCATACCAGATACTTTCCAGTACTTTTCAATTTTCAAATCTTCTTGAAAATTAAGCAAAAGATCATGTGAAGGCATTAATCCTCCGCTAAAAAACTCTCTTGACATCCAATCACCAGGGCCATTATCCTCATAAGGATATACCATAGAATTATGACTAAAAATATGAACAAATAATTTACCAGAATCATTCAACCAATTGGATATTTTATTCAGAAGTACTTTGTAATTTCTCATATGCTCAAACATTTCAATAGATACAACTCTATCAAATTTTTTATCTGTATCAAAATCATTCATATCGCACGTAATAACGTGAATATTTTCTATACCTTTTTGCTTACATTTATTTTCTATAAATTTTCGTTGATCATTTGAATTGCTAACAGCTGTTATCTTAGCTTTAGGAAATTTATTTGCCATAAAGAATGTCAATGAACCCCAACCACAACCAAGTTCAAGAATATTTAAAGAATCCTCAAGCTCAGCTCTAATAATATATTTTTCTAGCATATCTTTTTCAGATTGGTCCAGGTTAACATAATTGTCTTTCCAAAAACCACAACTGTATTTTAAATGCTTTCCCAATACAATCTCAAAAAATTCTGGTGGCACCTCATAATGTTGCTCATTTGCTTTTTCTGGTACCAATGCGATTGGACTATCTTTAAGTTTAGAAATCCAATCATTATTATGTTTTTGTAAATTTTCTACTCCTAAACTTTTGGACCAAAGCAGACGCTCATTACATAATTTTTGTATACCAATTTTAATTAAAAAATCAGGAACATAACCTTTTTCAGCCAAACTAATAAAACTAGATATCATTTGAGAACTAAACCTTTATTTTTGATAAATGTAAATTGATAATCACCAATATTTTTTTCAGCAAACCCTGCTTCGCAATAAACAAAATAAAATTCCCAAAGCTTAACAAATGAATTAGAAAAACCTAAATCTTTAATTTTATCAATTTTATCAAAAAAGTTCTTTCTCCATAACTGTAAAGTAGTTACATAGTGTTCTGTTATATCATCTAAATCAACAAATATAAGATTTGTGTATTTTTTGATAGATGATGAAACTTGATTTATAGAAATCAAACAAGATCCTGGGAAAATATATCTATTAATAAAATCTACTGAGTTTTTGTAAATATCAAAGTTTTGGTCATTATAAGTAATTCCTTGCATAACAAAAATACCATTGTCTTTTAAAAGTTCAGAAACCTTTCTAAAGTAAGCCGGCACATTTTTGTGACCCACAGCCTCGATCATTTCAATAGAGACAATTTTATCATAGGTACCTTTAATTAATCTGTAATCTTTATTAATTAAATTAATTTTTTTGTCTAATTTTTCTTCTTTAATTTTATTTTTGGTATAATTGTATTGAGCATCAGATATAGTGGTGGTGGTTATTTTACAACCATAATTTTTGGCCGCATGTATTGCGAAACTTCCCCAACCTGTACCAATTTCTAAAATATGGTCATCTGAACTAAGTTGAAGTTTTTTACAAATTCTGTCTAATTTTTCTATGGAGGCTTGTTCAAGTGTTGTTTTATTATCTTTGAAAATACCACAAGAATATGTCATAGTTTTATCTAACCATAGTTTGTAAAAATCATTACTTAAATCATAATGTGCAAGAATATTATTTTTACTACCAATAATAGTATTTTGCCTTCTGTAATGAATAAATTTATTTATTGGTTTTATAATTGAAGCAATACCAGAGTCAATAGATGACATAAGAGATTTATTATTAATCATAATCTTTATAAGAATGTCTAGCTTATTGGTTTCCCAAAAATTTAAAGCATATGCCTCGCAAGCTCCTAAAAGCCCACCAGATCCTATAAAAACATAAAATTCATCAGAATTTATTGAAATTTCACATCTTAAAGTTGAATTTTTATCTCCAACATGAAAAATTTGATCAGAATCTGATATTTTTATAAATCCGTTTTTCAAACCTGAAAATTTATCTAATATAATTTTTTTAAATACTTTATTTAAAAAACGGGGTTTTGAATTCTTTTTAATATTATCTGCTATATCTAATACGTTTAAGTTTTTATTCATTTTAATTTCGCAATTTTGGATGTTTATAAAATGTTGCCCCTCTTAATAAAAGTTTAAAAGCTTGAAAATGTATTCGAAAGAACACCATTAAAGTTATAAATGGGAAACGCAAAGAATGCATTAATAAATTGTAAAAATTCATTTCAATTCTTTTATCTAATGAAAGGGTAGCATCAAAAACTTTTTTTTCAGATTTAAAATTGATCATATTTACGTTCAATGACTCATCAGGACAACTAAAGTACCATTGGTAATCATGATCCATATCCCAAAATGGACTGACGTGAAATTTCTTTTTTAAATTTTGTACAAAATTCTTATTTTTTTTATTTAAAATGAAATAACAATGACGTTCATTCCATGGTGTATTTGTAACCTCAGCCATGATCATTTCTAAAGTATCATCGGATTTATTGAAACAATAATAAAAACTGACAGGATTAAAGCAATAACCAAAATATCTTAAATGTGTTAATAGTCTAATTGGTCCATCTATAACAATACCTGTATTTTCTTTTATTGTGGCTCTTACAGATTGATCAAGTGATAAAGATTTATTCTTGTGATAATCAGACCTAAAGAAGGATATTAATGCAAATTTATTTACATTCCATAGAATTGATTTTTTAAATAAACTTTCAATCTTTGATATATCAAAATAAACCATAAATGTTGAATATTTAAACTTTTGCAAAAATGGGGTATATCTTCTATGTCTAATAGTACCATTATATATATAATTTTTATTCATTTAAAATTCAATACCAAATTTCTTACATACATCCAAAGCACTGTTTACTCCATCTTCGTGAAATCCATAACCCCAATAAGCTCCACAAAAATATGTATTATTTGAACCGCAAATTTTATTTTTTTGATTTTGTGCTTTAACACTCTCCAAATCAAACAATGGATGATGGTAAATTATTTTTTTTATAATTTTGCTCTCATCAATTGAAGTTGTATTATTTAGAGTGACACAATATACTTTTTTACTTTTCAAAGTTTGAAGAATATTCATGTTATATGTTAGAGTTACTAAATTATCACTACTTTCATTTAATAAATAATTCCAGCTTGACCAAGCTATTTTTCTCTTTGGTAAAATTGATTTATCAGTATGAATAAGAGCACTATTTTTCTGATATTTAATTGATCCTAAAATTTGATTTTCTGCATCTGTAGAATCACTAAGAAGCTCCAATGCTTGATCAGAGTGAGTTGCAATAACAACAGCGTCAAATATTTTTTCTGATTTATCAAATTTTATTGTAACTTTTTCATTTGATCGTGAGATTGAATTTATTTTACAATTCAAAACAATGTTATTTTCAAAAGGTTTAATAATTTTTTTAACATACTGTTTAGAACCATTTTTAATCACCCACCATTGTGGTCTATTTATGACTTTAAGTAGTCCATGATTTTGAAAAAATCTAATGAAAAACTTAGCAGGCATATTAAGCATTTTTTTAGGACTTGTTGACCATATAGCAGCACCCATAGGAATGATATAATGATTAACAAATTTTTCTGAGAATGAAAATTTTAGCAGATAATCATTTAAAGTTACATTTTCATCAATGTTATTATATTCATTTTTTGAGATTTTATTAAATCTCAAAATTTGATATATCATTTTTAAAAATGAAGGACGAAATATGTTTGATTTTTGAGCAAAAATTGAATGAATTGAGTTACCTGCATATTCAAAATCATTAGAATCAGACTTTACACTAAAACCCATTGTCGTATGTTGAGATTCAATTTTTAAGATATCTAACAGTTTCATAAAATTGGGATATGTATTTTCGTTATAGACTATGAAGCCAGAATCTACATTAATTTTTTTATCATTTTCATATATTTCGTGTGTATGAGTATGACCTCCTATGTAATCATTTTTTTCATATAAAAATACTTCGTGTTTTTTGCTTAGAAGAAATGCAGATGTTAAACCAGAGATTCCACTACCAATAATTGCAATTTTTAATTTTTTACTTTTTGATTTCATTATTTTAATATAATTATAATTTAATTTAGAAAACAGGCTTTTACTGTTTATAAAATTCAGGACCCCAATAATTTTGATTGATATCTTTAAATTGGATGTATTTAGATGTATCTGTTTCTACAAATCTAAATAACATTTTTAACGTATCATCTTTTTCATTAATAATTGAAATGATTTCATCTTTAACAAACCAACTTCCCTTATTGGTTTGTCCAGTAGGGATATGTTCAGTAAAACATGATAAATCTGATTTGAATTCAAATTTCAGATTTTGTGACTTCTCTTTCCATACTCCAATTATTTCATTGTTAGGGCTGCAGGCAAATATTATTAATAGTGGGAAAAAGATTTTTTTCATTAAAAACTCCAATTATTTCCATCATAATTTAAATGAAAAAAAAAAATTATTTTTAATTAATAATTATAATTAAATGAAAAAACACCATCCTAGATTACTAAATAGAACAATCATAGTAAAGACAACGCTTAATGAATGTAAAATTTTAAACGTTTTTTGATCATCATTATCTGTTGCTTTATTTGTGGGTTCAACCATTAGCGCGCAAATTAAGGGCAAC
>NZTO01000025.1 GCA_002703375.1 Fidelibacterota bacterium
TGATGACGATGGTAGTTGCACATATGCAGATGANTATTACGATTGTGATGGTAACTGTTTATCAGATGTAGATGGTGATTTAGTGTGTGACGAGTTAGATGACTGTATTGGAGAATATGATTGTTTAGGTGAATGTAATGGAGATGCTGATTGTTCTGATGCTTATCCAATAATAATTTCAATTGAAGATACTCCATATGATCAGGGCTATAATGTAGATATTACATTTACTTCATCTAGCTTTGATGGAGATAGTACTTTAAGAAGTATAGAGTCTTATTTTNTAGAACGATTGGATATTAGTCCCGATTCTTCTTGGGTAATCGTTGCTGAAGAAATAGCAATTGGATTAGATGAATATACATTCACAGTNCCAACATTATTTAATGCTACGGATGGATCTGACGGTTTAACTCAATTCAGGGTTAAAGCGAATATGGATGAGGGTATGTGGATTTCAGATTCTTATCTTGGTGCTTCAATTGATAATATAAATCCAACATCACCTTTNGTTAGTGCTCAATTAAATGAAAATTCTATTATATTGAATTGGTATCAAACAAATGATTCTGACTTAGATTATTATAAAATTTATTCAAGTGCCGATAGTTTATTATTTGAGGTGTTTGCTGAAACTTATGATACAACATTTGTTATACCATTTGTTAATGAGGAAAATTATTATTATGCTGTTTCTTCATACGATATAAATGGAAACGAAAGCGAATTGTCAAATTTAATTTATACTGGTGATTATTTAAATATTATAGAAAATAATAATTTAATTAATTCGTTCTCATTGAATGATGTTTATCCTAATCCATTTAATCCTATAACAAAAATTTCATTTAACATCGATGAATATTCATTGGTTAATATATCAATCTTTGATATTACTGGTAAGTTGGTAGATAATTTACTTAATGATTACAGAACTCCAGGAAATTATAGTATAATTTGGAATGGAGATCATTTTAATAGTGGTATTTANTTNNTNAANATGAATTCAGGTAAAAAACAAGATGTAAGAAAAATCATGTTAGTTAAATAAATATTTTTTCTAACTTAAAAACCCTACGAAATTATCGTAGGGTTTTTTTTAAAATTTAAAGAAAATTATTTATGATTTTAATTTATTTAACAATATTTCTTTCAAGTACAATTATAGCTTTTATCAATTTAAGTCCTCAGTTTGGTGCTAATCCTTCTAAAAAGCAACGTGAATTGTATAAAAAATATGATAATTACGAAAATGGTGAATTTAAAAATATTGAAAAAATGATTAGGTTAGAATCTGATTTTTCATTTTTTGATTTTTTTAAAAAAGATACAAATCGTTTTCCTGAAAAAAATATTTCTACTAAAAAAATCAATTACGAACAATTTAAAAACAGTGACGATTCGATATCTTTTGCTTGGCTTGGTCATTCATCTTTTATTTTTAATATAAATGGTAAAATTGTTTTATTGGATCCTATGTTGAGTGATTATGCATCACCAATTCCTATTAAAACATTAAAAAGGTATCATTCAGAAATAGCTATATCATTAGATGATATNGATTCTGTAGATGTCATTATTATTTCTCATGATCATTATGATCATCTTGATTATAAAACAATAAAAAAATTAAATAATAAAGTTAAAAAATATATTGTTCCAATTGGTATTGGTAACCATTTGAAAGAGTGGGGTGTTAGTGAACTGAATATAACTGAGCTAAATTGGTATCAAAATGTAATGTATACAAATATAAACTTTATTTGTTTGCCATCAAGACATTATTCTGGAAGAGGACCAAAAAATAAAAATAGTACATTATGGGGATCTTGGGCAATTTTGACTGATCAAGGTAAAATTTATTTTAGTGGTGATGGTGGATATGGAAAACATTTTAAAGAAATTGGTAATAAATATGGTCCTTTTGATTTAACTCTTATAGATTCAGGTCAATATAATAAAGCTTGGCAACACTCTCATATGTTTCCAAAAGAATCAGTCCAGGCAGCTATTGATTTGAAAGCAGATTTTTATATGCCGATTCATTGGGGAGCATTTGTNCTATCTATGCACCATTGGACTGAACCAGTTGAAAAGGCAAAGTTTTATGCTGATCAAAAAAAACAAAAAATAATTACACCTCAAATTGGTCAGATAATTAAATTTAACCAACTAAATACNACCAATACNAATNCTTGGTGGAAATGAAAATTACTTAAATTTGAATAANTATTATTTTATGATTAACTTTTAGCTAAATGATATCTCAATTATGTTAAGATACAAATCACTATTTTTAATTTTATTAGTGTCGTTTATATTTTCTAAAAAAAATACACTTACATTATTATCACCAAANGGNGGAGAGGTTTTATCAACTTCTACTACTTTGCAAATTCAATGGAGAGGTACAGCTAACAAAGCTAATTTTGTTAGAATATTTTTTTCAACAGATAAAGGATTAAATTGGGAAGAAATTGGATTTTCGCAAGATAAGGGAACATTTGTTTGGCAAACTCCTAATAGGGGCTACAAANATTGTTTATTAAAAATACAAAATTTTAAAGATCCTAAAATTTTTGATATATCAGATAAAGTTTTTTCAATTAAGGGACCAACTATTAAAGTTTTATCTCCAACAAATGGAGATAATTTAGAATCTAGAGGAACTTTTGATGTGACGTGGGAAACTTCAGATTTAACTAGTAGTTCTGTTAGAATTTATTTTTCTCTTGATAATGGTATTAATTGGGAATTGATGGTAAATAAAGTTAAGGATGTTGGCTCTTATAATTGGAGAATACCAGATATTTATGGTACATTAAATGAGTGCATTATAAGGGTTGAAGAATTTGGAAATCCTACATTAAATGATAAGTCTGTTGGCAACTTCAATATAATTGGGGTCAAACCCACAATAGAAATATTATCGCCTTTACCAGGAGAATTAATATCTGCTAATATTGACCACGAAATAAAATGGAAAAGTAAACATCTTAAAAGTCAATTTGTAAAGTTATATTTTTCTGTTAATGGTGGAGCATCTTGGAAAAAAATATCATCTTTGATACCTGATGAAGGTAAAATTATATGGTCAACTCCTGACATTACATCACAAATCTGTTTAATNAAAATTGAAGATGCTGGAGATCGTAATATTTCAATTTTAACTGATGATTTTTTTACTGTAACTAAAAATCCAAATATTGATTTGATTAACCCNCATAGTGGAATGAGTTTAGACCCAATGGTACCATTTTTAATTGAATGGAAAAGTATGAATTTATCGAGCGANAAAGTTAATATTTATTATAGCATAAATAATAAAATCAATTGGAAGAGTATAGCCTATCAAGCATTGGATAGTATGTCATTTACTTGGGATGTCCCTAAATATAACATCGATCAAAACCAATGCTATATAAAAGTTGAAGATGTGGGTGATTCTGATGTTTATGACGAAAATGACTCTGAATTTATAATTGAAGGACTACCAACAGTTGAATTGCTCTTTCCAAAGGGAGAAGAACTTTTCCCTGCAAATACAGTTCAAAGAATTGAATGGAGAACTAGTAATTTAAAACAAAATTATGTNAAAATTTTATACTCAACNAGAGATGGTATGTTTTGGGAGGTTATTTCTGANAGTGTACCAGATTATGGTTTTTTTGATTGGACAATTCCTGAAGTAAATACAAAAGAAGGNAAAATAAAGATTACTAGCATAATGAATGATGATATAAAAGATGAAAATGAAAAAGCATTTGAATTAAATGCTAAGCCACTTACCATCTTTAAATCACCTCTTATTGGTGCAAAATGGATGCCATATGCCACACAATTAATTAGGTGGGAAAGTTTTAATATGCCATCAGATTACATTAATATATACATTTCTAAAGATAATGGTAAAACATATGAATTTTTGGCTGAAAATCTTAAAAATGGCGGTGCGTTTCCACTTTCAACTCCAGAAATCTTGAATAATAATAATGATGTTTTAATAAAAATCGAGGATTATAACGATAATAAAATAAACCAAATATCTGAAAATTTTTCAATTATTGCAGCGCCAAGATTTGAAATAAATTATCCATCAGGAGGTGAAATTCATGTTACGGGTTCAAAAGTTCCAATCAAATGGGATTCATTTAATGATCCAGGTAAATATATAAATCTTTATTATTCATTGGATGAAAATGATAATTGGGAAAAAATNAAAACTGATGTTAAAAATACAGGGGAATACATTTGGCAAACACCTTTAGTAACCCAAACTGTTGAAAGTTTTAAAGTTAAAATTAGAGATAGTTTTAATTTAAAAACTTTTTCAGTATCGAATGATTTTACAATTAAAATCCCTGATCCTAAAATTACAATTTATAAACCCTTTGTTGATGAAACAATATCTTCAGGTAAACCATTCAATATAGAATGGGAAAGTATCAGTTTAAGTAAAGAAGGAATTAATTTATATTATTCAATAGATGATGGAATGAATTGGGAAGAAATCGGTGAGTATTTTCCAAATAATGGAGTTTANAAATGGGATGTNCCTAAATTAGAACAGATTTCAGAAAAATGTAAAATAATGATTCAAGANGCTGGAAAACATCAAGTAGTTGAAATTTCTGAAACCTTTGTGATTGATGGTTATCCAGAGCTTTTTCTTGAAGTTCCTTTTATAGGACAAAAAATAACAAATGGTTCTCAACATAATATCAATTGGAATTTTAAAAATTTAAATGGAAGGTTAGTTAATTTATTTTACTCTATTGATAAAGGAAAGCAATGGATAGAAATTGTTAAAGATTTTCCAATAGAAGAAAAATTTCTTTGGACTGTTCCAAACCTTGAAAAAACAAAAAATCGTTGTAAAATTAAAATTGAAATTGCTGAGAACCCATCAATATTTGATCAAACAGATAAAAATTTTACTATTAAAGTTTTAAAATCATCTATTTCTATTACAAGCAAAATAGGAGGAGAAAAGCTATCTGGAGGTGATACATTGAAAATCTCTTGGACAGGAAAAGATTTATCTAATCAAGGTATTAAACTATTATATTCAACTGATGGAGGTANTAATTTTAAGAAGATTAAAGATAGAATGCCTAACAAAGGATCATATGATTGGATAATACCAAGATTAAACAAAATTTCCGAAAATTGCTTAATTAAAATTGAAGATTCTGGTAATAATACTATATTTAAAAAATCAAATCAGAAATTTACAATAAAACCACCTTCAAAAATAAGAATCACAACTCCAAATGGCAGAGAAAAAATAAAGACAAAAACCGGAGTTTATATAGCATGGGATGGCACAAAAATGCAGGGTGAACTTGTTAATATATATTATTCATTAGATAATGGAAAAAGTTGGGAGACTATTAAAGATGGTGCTAAAAACAATGGATCTATGATATGGAAAGTGCCAGATAAAAAATCTCGTAATTGCTTAGTAAAAGTTGAGAATGCATCTGATAAAAGTGATTTCGATATATCAAACAGGACNTTTATTATAAGGTAAAAAAAGGATAGTAATGAGTGTATTTAAATTGTTTTTAATTGCAGGTAGTTTCATTTTTGCGGAACAAAANTCTAAAATATATTATGATATTCAAGGNAATGAAATAATTTATGCAGAACAAGAGTGGAAATATATTGTTTTCCCAGATAATGATTGTAGTATACCATATGATAAATTTGTTACATATATAAAAGAAAATACAAATATAGATTTTTTAAATGAAGTAGAAGCATATAAATATGGTTTATATAAGATGCCTCATATGAAAGTTTGTCCCCCAATTGATTATAATCCAATTATTTATCCTAAAAATGCTGAATATCAAATAAAATCTAATTGGGATTCATTGAAAGTTGGAATGAAACAAAAAAAGGTAATAGAATGGTTTAAATTTAATCCTTCAATTTCTTACAAAAAAAATAATATTAGATACTGGGAATATTATGATTTTGGTATACTTGAATTTAATAATAAAGGCAGATTATTAAATTGGGAATTTACTGGAAGCAACGATCAATCTATTTTTCCTCCATCAAAAAAAGAAAATTTATACTCAGTTGATCAAAAAAAGAATAAAATTCAAACTGTTATANTGAAAATAAAAGATCAAAGTAAAGTATATTATAAGTCGTTAAAAAATAAAATTTTAAAGTTCTTCAATAGAAAATAAAATTAAAATGTAGAGGAAAAATGTCAGGACATTCTAAATGGTCAACAATTAAAAGAAAAAAAGCAGCTAATGATGCAAAAAAAGGTGCTGCTTTTACAAGAATATCAAAAGATATAACTTTAGCTGCTAGAGAAGGTGGGGGTGATCCAGAAATGAATGCATCATTAAGATTGGCAATTAAATCAGCTAAATCTGCAAATATGCCAGCTAATAACATTGAAAGAGCCATTAAGAAAGGAACAGGAGATTTGCCAGGTATAAAATTTGAAGATTATGTTTANGAGGGATATGGTCCAAATGGAGTTGCAATAATGGTAGATGTAATGACTGATAATAAAAATAGAACTGTACCAGAAATTAGACATTTGATGGATAAAAATGGTGGTAAACTTGGAGAACCAGGTTGCGTAAATTGGATGTTTCATAAAAAAGGAACTATCTTAATTAAAAAAAATAATTATGATGAGGATTTACTTTTAGAGCAATCATTAGATAATGGAGCTGAAGATTTTGAAAGTGATGATGATTTTTTTATTATAACAGTTGAACCTGAAAATTTTGAAAAATTAATTGTATTTCTAGAATCAAAAGACTATGATATTGATTCTTCTGAAATTTCACTAGTTCCTGAAAATACTGTCAAAATTTCAAATTCAGATTCTGATGAGCTTCTAAAATTATTAGAATTATTAGAAGAATATGATGATGTTCAAAAAGTGTATTCAAATTTTGAATTAGTGGCATAGGATTTAAATAAATTGGTAATATTAGGAATTGATCCTGGTTTAACTCAAACTGGTTATGGATTAATAAATGTTTCTTCAAATAAACCTGTTTTAGTTGATTTTGGTATAATAAAACCTCCTAATACTCAATTTCCATTGTCTGAGAGATTAAGGGTTATACATTACGATGTTATTGAAATTATAAAAAAGTATAAACCAGCTGTTTTATCAATTGAAGAAATATTTTATGGAAAAAATGTTAGATCGACAATAATGCTAAGTCATGCTAGAGCTGTCGCTTTATTGGCGGGATCAAATTATGATTTGCCAATTTATGAGTATTCTGCAAGAAAAGTAAAGCAATCTATAGCTGGAAATGGTAATGCGAAAAAAGAGCAACTTCAATTTATGGTTAAATCAATTTTAAAAATGAATGATTTACCCAAGCCATTTGATGCTTCTGATGCATTGTCTATTGCTCTTTGTCATTTTCAACAATCAACATTATTAAGGGAAAAATGATAGTTTTTATTAGAGGTNAAATATTAGATAAACAACCAAATTCAGTCATTATTGATGTCAATGGCATCGGATATTTATGTCATATATCAAATAATACTTATGGTTTATTACCAAATAAAAAGAAAGAAGTATTGCTAAATACATATTTCAATGTAAATGAAAATTCGCAAGAATTATATGGTTTTTTAGATATACTGGAAAAAGATTTATTTATGCTGTTAATAGGTGTTTCAGGTATAGGTCCAAAAACCGCGATAAATTTATTATCTGCTGTATCTCCAGAAGAATTTAAGAAAAGATTAATTGCAAGTGAAGTAAGTATGTTAACTGCGTTACCAGGTATAGGTCCAAAAACTGCGAGACGAATCATAGTTGAATTAAAAGATAAATTTGTTAAATTAGATAAAGATGATTTNCCATTTGAAAATGAAAATACTTTGACAAAATCTTTTTCTGAAGCGATTCAAGCCTTAGAAACATTGGGCTTTAANACAAGTGTAATAAATAAAACAATTGCAGAGCTAAAAATTAGTGATGAAAAAAATATTAATACTCAGGAAATTATTAAAAGGGTTNTAGGTAAATTAAGATGAAAAAAACAATTTTATATGATAAGCATTATAACTTAGGAGCTAAAATANTNCCATTTGCTGGATATAGTATGCCAATTGTTTATCCTGATGGTATTTTGTCTGAATGTAAAGAAGTTAGAAATAATGTAGGTATTTTTGATGTTTCCCATATGGGCCAATTTAGAATATCTGGATTAGGTTCAAAAGAATTTCTTCAAAAATTATTAATAAATGATATCACAAAATTAAAAGTTGGAGATGCTCAATATACGGCTATGTGTAATTTTGAGGGTGGTGTTATTGATGATATGATTTTATACAAAGAAAAAAAATCATTTTTATTNATTGTTAATGCATCAAATATTGATAAAAATTTTGATTGGATGTCAAAAATGAATTCGTCTTACAATGTTAATTTAGATAATATATCTGATCAAAATAGTTTAATAGCAGTACAAGGTCCAAATAGTAGAAAAACTTTAGAAAGCATTTTAAATCAAAATATATCAAATGATTTTTACACATTTATTGAATCAAGTTATAAAAACAGTAAAATTTTCATTAGCCGTACTGGTTATACTGGTGAATTAGGTTTCGAAATTATGGCTTCAAATGAAATTATAAAATTTCTTTGGGATGAATTTATTGATATGAAAGTAAAACCATGTGGTTTAGCTTCAAGAGATATTTTGAGGATAGAGATGAAATATTGTTTATACGGAAATGATATGGATGAAACGATAACTCCATATGAATCAAACTTAGGATGGATTACATCTTTAAATAAGGGTGATTTCATTGGTAAAGATACCATAATTAAAAAAAAAGATACGTATAAACTTGTTGGTTTTAAAATGTTAGAGAGAGGNATCCCAAGAAAGGGTTATGAAGTACTNNAAGATAACAAAGTAATTGGTAAAGTNACAAGTGGTACACAATCACCAGTCTTAAATTGTGGAATTGGATTAGCTAGAATAAAAACTGATAGTATCAAACATCAAAAACAAATAAAGATTCTTATTAGAGAAAAACAAGTTGAAGCAAAATTATATCTTAAACCTTTTATTAAAAAAACTTCTNTAAAAACATAANATGTCGAAATTAAAAAGAGAAATATTAGGTGCAATATTATTTTTTGTTGGTATTATAATTTTCATAAGTCTATTATCACATGATCCATTTGAGGAGCCAACAATTGATCCTAATATATCTATAAATAATATCTTNGGTATCTTTGGAGTTTATATTTCATATTATTTGATGAAGTTGTTCATTGGTTGGGGATCATTATTTTTTTCAATCATTATCATNATTTCAGGAATTGAGATATTTTTACAGAGATCAATTAAACCTTGGCTTAGAAGTTTTATATATTTAACTATTTTTTCATTTTTATTTAGTCTATGGCTTGCTCTTTTTGAATTCTTTAAAATTGAAGGTATGATTTCGTACAATAATTCTGGCTTAGTTGGTGGAGTTGTAGGAAAATTTTTGAATGATTTTATAGGATTTTATGGCTTTGTAATTTTTTTAATAGTTTCTACTATTTTTTTATGNTCAAATTATTTTAATTATTCAATATCTGATCTTTTGATAAAAATTTATAATTTATTAAAATATAAAATTAACACAATTAAAAATAAACGTATTAACAAAGATAAAGAAAATATCAGTCAATTAAATATTATTAATAAAAAAATAAATAGTTCATCAATTGAAATAGAATTGAAAAATGATCAGGAAACTTTGAATTATGAAAATGTAATTGAAAAAAATAAAATAGATTTAAATATTTCTAATGATGCAAAAGAAAATAATAAAGAAAATTTTGATAATAAAAATTATGATAGTGCTGCACCCACAAAAGAATTAATAGAATCTTCCCTGGATGAAAATATTGAAATTGGAGAAGTGGAAAAAATNCTTGAAGGTAATTTAGATGAACTCTCAGAACGAAAAAGTCGTTACTTAGAATATAAACTGCCTTCAATTAATTTATTGAGTAATCAAATTGAGTTTGATGAAAAAACTTCCAAAGAAGTATTAACAGAAAAAGCTAATCAGTTAGAACACGCATTAGAGACCTTCAATGTACATGGTAAAGTTGTAAGAATTTCTCCGGGACCTGTTATTACACTGTTTGAAATAGAGCCTGCTGAAGGAGTACGAGTAAATAAATTTACAAATTTATCTGATGATCTTGCCAGAGTAATGAGAGCACAAAGTGTGCGAATAATAGCTCCTATACCTGGTTCTAAATCTGTGGGTATTGAACTTCCAAATGAAAATCCCGAAATTGTATACATGAGAAANATTTTAAACTCAGAAAAATATATTGAAAGTGAATCAAAATTGACTTTAGCAATTGGAAGAACTACCTCTGGTGAAGCTTATGTATATGATTTAGCAAAAATGCCTCATTTGTTGATTGCTGGAGCAACTGGAGCAGGTAAATCTGTTTGTATTAACACGATCATAATATCAATTCTGTATAAAGCTAAGCCAGATGAAGTGAAATTCATTATGATAGACCCTAAAAAATTAGAACTATCCGCATATAAATCTTTAGTTGGCTATCATTTAATTACGTCACCGGACATTGAAGAATATGTTATGACTACAGCAGATAATGCAGTTGCTGTTTTGAGAGCAGCCCTTATAGAAATGGAAAGAAGGTATGAGGTTTTTGCGGATGCAACTGTNAGAAATATTTCNGAATATTTAAANAAAGCNGANACTAANCCAGAATTAGAAAAAATACCATATCTGGTTGTTCTGATTGATGAATTGGCAGATTTAATGATTACATCAGGAAGAGATGTTGAAGAACCAATAACACGTTTAGCTCAGATGGCAAGAGCTGTTGGTATTCATTTGATNGTGGCAACTCAAAGACCATCAGTAGATGTAATTACTGGATTAATTAAAGCTAATTTCCCTGCTAGAATTGCATTTCAAGTCTCTTCAAAAATTGATTCTAGGACAATTATTGATCAAATGGGTGCCGAACTGTTATTAGGAAGAGGTGACATGTTATTTTTACCTCCTGGGAAATCTTCACCTACTAGATTGCATAATGCTTTAATAGAATTAGATGAAATCGAAAAAATATTAGAACATATCGAAAACCAACCAAAACCAGAAGAAAAACATTTACCTAAAGCTCGTAAAAAAACAGACAATTCCGATTTTAACATTGAAGGTCGAGATGAATTATTGATGGACGCAGCAAAATTGGTAATAGAATACAGGCAAGCATCAGTATCATTATTGCAAAGAAAGTTTAGAATTGGTTATAGTAGAGCTGGAAGGTTAGTTGATGAACTTGAATCTTTAGGTATTATTTCCGGTTATAGTGGGAGTAAAGCTAGAGAAGTATTAGTTGATTCTTCCTATTTAGAAACATTGGTTCAATAGATTATGAAAACAAAATTAAACGTTGCTCAGATTGGTGTTGGTTATTGGGGTCCAAATTTAGTTAGAAATTTAGTTAATAATGATAGATGTGATTTATTGAAGGTTTGTGAAATTTCTAAAGATAGACGAAATTTTATTAAAAATTTATATCCAAAAATTCATACTACATTCAATATAAATGAGATTTTGAATGATAATGATATTGATGCTGTTATTATTGCTACACCTGTATCAACACATTATGACCTAGCCATGAAGGTTTTAAACTCAAATAAACATGTATTAATTGAGAAGCCTATGGCACAAACTGCTCAAGAAGTTGAAAAAATTGAAATTAAATCAAGTGAAAAAAAATTAATTGCAATGGTTGGTCATACTTTTTTGTATAATCCAGCAGTAAAATATATAAAAAAATTAATTAATGAAAATACGTTGGGTAAAATAAGGTATATTTATAGTCAAAGACTTAATCTTGGTCGAATAAGAAGTGATGTAAATGCATTATGGAATCTAGCTCCACATGATATAAGTATTATACAATATTGGTTGGATAATCCTGAAATTCAAACTATTAAATATAGTGGTGAATCATATGTACAAAAAGGTATAGATGATGTAGCTTTTTTAAATATTAAATATAAAAATAAAATCTTGGCTAATATTCATGTTAGTTGGTTAGATCCTCATAAGATAAGAAAAATGACTATCGTAGGATCTAAAAAAATGGTTGTCTATGATGATATTTCAAATAATAAAGTTTCTATATTTGATAAAGGTATTGATAAAATGGCAGTTTTAGGAGAAAATATGGATTTTGATAATGTAAATACTTTTTCCTATGATTACAGATCTGGAAATATTAAAATACCTGATATAAAATGGATCGAACCATTAAAAGCTGAGATTGATCATTTTTTTGATTGTATTTTAGATGGACAAGAGTGTTTAACTGATGCGAAACATGCCAAAAAAGTTATTCAGATTTTAAGTTTAAATGAAAGTTAATATATGAAAATTAGCAAAACCTCTATTGTGAAAAATTCAAAGATAGGTAAAGATACAAATATTTGGGAGTTTACAAATATTTATGGTTGTAAAATAGGAAAGAATTGTACAGTTGGATCTTATGTTGAAATTCAAAATGATGTTTTAATTGGCAATAATGTAACAATCTCTTCTCATTCTTTTATTTGTTCGATGGTTCAAATTGAAGATGATGTTTTTATTGGCCATGGAGTAATGACGATAAATGATTTATATCCACCATCTTTCAAAAGAACAAAATCAAAAAGTAGTTGGAAAAAAACAATCATAAAAAAAGGAGTAACCATTGGTAGTAATTCAACAATATTCCCTGTATCGATTGGTGAAAATTCGGATATAGGGGCCGGGTCTGTTGTAACAAAAGATGTGCCACCTAATTGTATAGTTGTTGGAAACCCTGCTAAAGTTATTAGAAAAAAACAATAAAATGAAGAAAATCCCATTTGTTGATTTAAAAATTCAGTATAAAAATATTAAAAATGAAATTGACAATGCTATACAGATAGTTTTAAACGAAACTGCTTTTATAAAAGGCAAATATGTAGAAGAATTTGAAAAAAAATTTGCAAAGCAATATGGTGTTAAGCATTGTATAAGTTGTGGAAATGGTACTGATGCAATCTACATATCATTAAAAGCTTTAGATATAGGTTTGGGCGATGAGGTAATAACAGTTGCGAATTCATGGATTTCTACTTCTGAAACTATAAGCCAATCTGGAGCAAAACCTATTTTTGTTGATATAAATGAATATTATAATATTGATACGAAAAAAATTGAAAAAAAAATTAATTCGAAAACAAAGGCTATCATTCCTGTACATTTGTATGGTCAACCAGCTGAAATGAGTATAATTAAAAAAATATGTAAAAAATATAATTTGTTTTTAATTGAAGATTGTGCTCAAGCACATTTTGCACAATGGAATGAAAAGAAAGTTGGAACGATTGGTGATATGGGAACATTTAGTTTTTTCCCAGGTAAAAATTTAGGAGCATATGGTGATGCAGGTTGTATAATAACTAATGATGATAAATTTGCGGTTAAAGCTAGGATGTTTGCTAATCATGGTTCATTAATAAAACATCAACATAAAATAGAAGGTATCAATAGTAGATTAGATGGTTTACAAGCAGCAATTTTATCTGTTAAATTAAAATATATTGATAAATGGACAGAATCAAGAATCAAAAATGCTAAATTATATACAGAATTATTATCATCGATACAAAATGTGCAAACCCCTAAAATTCATTCTAATGCAAAACATGTTTTTCATCTATATGTAATAAGATGTGATAGTAGAGATAAATTAAATCAATATTTAAATGCTAACGGTGTTTCGACATCAATACATTATCCTACTCCACTGCCTTTATTAAAAGCTTACGATTATTTAAAATTAGATCAGAATGATTATCCTGTTTCAAAAAATTATAAAAATCAAATTTTATCATTACCGATGTTTCCTGAATTATCAAAGGGTGAAATTGTATACATTACAGATTTAATTAAAGATTTCTATAAATGAATTCATTAATAAAAATTATATTATATACATTTTTGATTCAAATTGTGATTTCACAAACAATTTTGCATGAAGATTTAAAAACATATTCAAAAATTTTTGATGAATTTGGTCTCAACGTAATTTTTAAAATAAATAATAAACAATCAAAAAAAATAGAAGATGGAATTTTAGAACTCAATAACAATAACCAATTAAAACTTAAATTAGGACCTAAATTTTTCTTTTTAAATATGCAGAATTTAAAAATTTTTGATTCAAGAACTAATCAAGTTATAATACAAGAACCTGATTCAAGTAGTTTCATATATTTAAAAAATTTTTTTGATAAAACAAAAATAGTTTCAATAGATATCAATGAAATTAATAATAATATGTTTACTCTTGATTACAATTCTTATAATATAGAAATAAGTAAAAATTCACCATTTTATTCTTGTAAAATTAATTTTGGTGATTTTAATTTCACTTTAAATGATATTTTTATAGACACTTTAAAATCTAGTCTTGAAATTTTTAATGTCGATACATCAAGCTCATTTATTATAGATCTACGTCAATAAATGAAAATTTATTTGACACCAAAATTTTTAATTAGTTTAATAATTAGTTTTGCTGCGTTATTTTTTTCATTCAAAGATTTTGATTTTAATAATTTTTTAGCAATAATTGACAATGCAAGAGTATTTTATATTTTTGTTCCTTGTTTACTTTTAATTTTTTCTGTTTGGATTAGGGCAATAAGATGGAAATTTTTAATACCAAAAAATGAAAAAATTACAGTTAAAGATTTATTTGAACTTGAAATGGTAGGTTTTTTTGCAAATAATATTTTTCCAATGCGTTTTGGTGAATTATATAGAATGTTTTTATTAAGTAAAAAATTTGGTTTATCAAAATCCTTATCAGCTGGTTCGATTTTTTTTGAAAGGATACTAGATATTTTTGGATTATTAGCATTATCTCTAAGTTTATTTTTTTATCCTATACATTATGATTTAAAAAAGTATATTTTGTTATCTGTAATTATTTCATTGATTTCTTTATTTTTATTTT
>NZTO01000026.1 GCA_002703375.1 Fidelibacterota bacterium
ATGGAGCCAATTTAACCTGTTATGACTGTGATGGTGGTGACTGTCCTGCAACTGATCCTGGATGTAATGATGATGGTGGTGGAGGTGGAGATAATCCTCCTAGCAGTTATAATGTATATAGAGATGGATTGAGTATTGGTTCCGTTAATGGTTCAACAACCTCATATACAGATTCCAATGTTGAAGCGGGTGTAGAATACTGTTATACTGTAACAGCTGTTTATGCAGATGGTGAATCTACTGAATCTAATTCATCATGCGCTACTGCTGAAAGCTCAGTTGTATTAGGTGATGTTAATTTTGATGGCTTAATCAATGTATTAGATATTGTAGTTATTGTTAATCATATATTAGGATCAGAGTTATTAACTGGAACAGCTGCTGAAGCTGCTGACTTTAATCAGGATGATCAAGTAAATGTACTAGATGTAGTACAGATGGTTAATGTCATTTTAGGTAGTGGACGTGCTGATTTAAATACAATTGACAATGTAAAGTTGACTGTAAAATCTGATCATCTATTCATTGCTGAAAATGGTGTTGCAGGTATACAGTTAAACGTATCTGGTAATTTCAATAACTTAAAAAGTGATTCTTATGAATTGTTCTCAGACAATGGAAAGATTGTAGTTATCTCACTTGATGGAAGAGATATTGCTGATAATGTTTTTTCATTTGATGGTGAATTAGTTATTGATGATTATATTGTTTCAAATTGGAATGGTGAATCAGTTAATGCATCAGTAATATCGCAACCTAATGCGTTTACTATGCATCCTGCATATCCTAATCCATTTAACCCAATTACTACTATTGTTTATGAAATTAATTCAAATGATGTAGTAAATATTTCAGTGTATGACGTTTTGGGTCGTAATATGGAAACACTTGTAAATAACACAAAAACATTGGGATCACATAGTGTCATTTGGAATGCTTCAAATTATTCAAGTGGTATTTACTATGTTAAAATGGTTTCTGGAGATGTTTCTCAAATGCAAAAGATTGTGTTGATGAAATAAATTTAGATCATTTATTTTGTGATTTAGGGCCCCATATATTTTATGGGGCTCTTTTTTTTATGTATTAAAATATGTAAATTTTTTTATATGAATTTTAAAATTATTTTACTTTCACTATTTTGTTTCGTTTTTTCTAATCCGGTCAATTATAATTTATCACTGGTTTCAATCACTATGTATGAAAATGATAATAATAACTTTGGAATTTCAGATGTGTGGGGTTATACTGATGAAACTGGTGTAGAGTATGCTATTTTTGGATATCAATATGGCTCAATCATTTTAGATGTATCAACAAATCCTAATAATCCAATTGAAGTATTTAATTTATTAGGACCTTCAAATAGTGATTATTATTATCACAGAGATTATAAGGTCTATGGTGACTTTCTTTATATAGTAAATGAAATGACAGGAAGTGACGTAGGAATGCAAGTAGTAGATTTATCTCCGCTACCTTATAATAATCCAAATTATGTAACAACATATCAAAATATTAATCAATCTCATAATTTATGGATTGATAATAATGGTCTTGCATTTATTGAACACGTTGGAGGTGATAATATTCATATTGTAAATTTATCAAATCCTTCAAATCCTGTTTATGAAAATACTTTTGGGAATTTAGGTAGTGGGTGTCACGATATATTTACTCAAAATAACTTAGCTTATGTTTCTGAAGGTTGGAATAGTTCTTTTTCTATATATGATATTTCAAATTTAGACAATATTAATCTTATTACTTCGATTTTTCCTCAAGCAGGTGGATATGCTCACAATGCTTGGGTTACAACAAATGATGATATTTTAGTGACAACTGAAGAAACTGTTGGTAAAACAATAAAAGTATGGGATATATCTGATTTGCAAAATATTGAATTAAAAGGTGAATATCTTGGAGAAAATATGCTAGCTCACAATGTACATATTAAAGAAAACCTAGTTTATATTTCTCACTATACAACTGGAATAAAAATAATAGATATATATAATCCGAACGATCCAATTGAAGTTGCAGCATATGATACCTACATTAATAATAATAATAGCACATTTCATGGATGTTGGGGAGTATATCCCTTTACTCATAATAACTATATTTATGCATCTGATATGCAATATGGTTTATTTGTTTTTGAATTTGATAATATTAATGCTGGTTGGTTGAATATAAATGTTTTAACAGAAAATAACAGTTCTGAAGGATATTTAAAATCTCATTTGAATGATAAAATTTTTTATATGCAAAATCATAATTTCTACTTCGGCTTCCCATCAGGTTTACAAGTATTTGATTACATAATAGATGATATTGTTATTCAAACAGTAGAATTTGATATTCAGGAACATGTTGTTAATGAATTCATTTTATCACTTCCACAAAACTACCAGTTGGGTGATATTAATTTTGATGGTGCTGTTAGTATACTAGACATTATCATGTTAATAAATGCTGTTTTAGGAAATGAATTAAATCAATTAGAGTTTGATGCAGCTGATATAAATCAAGATTTTATATTAAATGTTCTTGATATCATTGAAATGGTAAACATAATATTGAACAACTAATATGAAAGATATAAACATCAAAAAAATTAATGATTTCATTGACAGACAAGTAATGTTATCTAATGAATTAAAATTAAAAAATAGTTACAATACTTTTAATGATGACCAAGTTCCAAAATCAAAAAATAACATTTTAAAAATTTTTTTAAATAAAATAGAATCAAATGATTTAATAAAATATGCCATTTTATCATTTATTATGTTATTGTTTTCAACGATTTTATTATCAATTGTTGAATGGAATACATTTTCATCATCTGCATCTGATCATCTTGGTAAAGATAAACCTACTTACTTCGATACTTTTTTTAATACATTTTGGTGGTCAGTTGTTACATTTACAACCGTAGGATATGGAGATGTGAGTCCAGTTACTCATATTGGCAAAATTATTTCTATAATTATAATGTTATTAAATTTTGGTATTGTAACTATGCTTGGAGGTGCCGTTGCATCTGTTTTAGTAACAGAAAAATTAAAAGGGGATTTTGTATTGGATAAAAATAAGTTTAAAAATCATATTATTATAGCTGGATGGAACAAGTATATAGAGCCAATGCTCAAAATAATAAATAATCATAATCATTTAACAAATATCATTTTAATTAATGAAGAAAAAAATGATTTAGTTGAACAATCAACATTATTATTCAAAAATTTAGATATTATTCATTTGAAAGCTAATCCATCTAATGATACAATTTTAAACAAATCAAATATTAAAAATTGTTCAGTTTTTATGATAATTCCTGACACTTCTGGTTTATTGCCAAATCAAAAAGCTGATGAAAATAAAACTGTTTTAACAGCATTAACTGCAAAATCAATTTCAGAAGAAATAAGAGTTATAGCCCATATTTTAAATCAAGATTATGAATCTCATTTACAAAGAGCCAATGTAAATGAAATAGTTCATATTGATTCACACATTCCTCATTTTTTAGCAAAACATATAACTGATCCAGGTGCTCCTCAATTATATAATGAACTTTTGCATAAAGAAAATGGTAAAAATGGTATCCATGTTATAGAAATTCCAGAGGAATTAATTGAACTAACGCACGAACAGATAACGGCATATTTTAAATTAAAACAAAATTGTATTTTATTAGGATATGCAATCAATAAAGCTGGATTTAGCATTGTTGATCAAATGGGTGATAGTGGTAGTGAAATTATTAGAAAAATGATAACTGAACAAATAGATAATGCAGGTATAAAATTATCCATTGATGAAAACATTGTTGTTAAAATAAATCCAGAAAACACTTATCGCGTTAACAATAAGCATAAAGCAATTATATTAAGGTAAAATATGAAACTTTCTAAAAATGATATTAAAAAAATTAATATTTTTAATTCCCTTTCAGATAATATTTGTGAAGAAATAAGCAATAAAATTAAACTCAAAGAATGCAAGCCTAACAATAAACTATTTTCTGAAGGTGAAACTGGCAGTAGTATGATTTTAGTTTTTCAAGGTCAAATAGAAATTTCAAAAAATATGGCTGTAAAATCTTCAGATGGTTTTCTTGTTACTCAAAAACCAATTATACGATTTGAAACAACAGATCCACCTCCAGATTCTGATCCCATTACAGAATCGACTGTTAAAATTTCTAAAAATTCCGCTTTTGGAATAGGTGAGTTTTCATTAGTTTTGGACAATGCAATTCGAACTGCAAATGTGTACTCTACAACAAATTTAGTTTATGGTATTTTAAAATTATCTGATTTTACAGATATAGTAAAAAAATATCCTGAGATTGGTGGTAAAATTTATTTTGAAGTAGCAAAATCAGCTGTTCAGAATTTAGCAATAGCAACACAAGATATCTCTAATTTAACACAAGCCTTTTTCTATGTTTTGAATAGGTAAATTTCATAATTGAAATTTATTTTTTATTAATGTAATTTTAAGTATGTTTTATAAGATAATTTTACTATTTCTGTTTAATTTAACATTTTCTAATGATAGATCTATTATTTTTAATGCACCTCCATCTACATTAGTTAGTGGATTTGATTTATATAATAATGATAATTTTTCTAATTCTGTAGCCGACAGATTTTATATAAATAATGATTACATTCTTGAAGGATTCAGCTTGTGGATGAAATCTGATATTAATTCTACTATTACTGTAAAATTATTTTCAGATAATTTCAATTCACCTGGCGATCTAATTTATGAGTGGCCATTGAATTTAGCTGCCTCAGATTTTTTTGCAGAAATATATACTCCCACAGTTTCTTTTTGTATCAATCTCACTTCAAATTCTTATTACTGGTTGTCAGTTGAAACACCAGATTCGATTGCTAATATAAGCTGGCAGCATTCGATATTAAATAGTTATTATTCTACAAGTGATAATGGTATTGATTGGAGCGAAAGTATTTATGGTCCTGTAGGTGCAACATCCATAAGAGGTGAACAAATTTTTACATTTTCTCAAGGGTATCCTGATGGCGATATAAACTTCGATTTTTACACAGATGTTCTAGATGTAGTTATAGGTGTGGGTTTTGTTCTTGGTAATGAACAGCTAGACACTGATCAAATTTTAGCTCTTGATTTAAATTTCGATTCCTATATTGACATATTAGATATTGTTTTATTAGTTGAACTTGTTTTAGAAGATCCAACAATGATGCCTGATTTTTCATTGGAAGATATAAATCCTAATTCTGAAAATTTTGGCCAAAATATTGGTCCATCTTTTTACAATGGTGTAGTGAGTGGATATTACTTTGGAAAAGCTGGCTGAAGTACTTGTAGACACCGGTTCGGTATCTTAAACGATTTACAACAAGAGCTAGTCCTAGAAGGATATGACGATATAAAAATTATGGGTATCAACGCTAAACAATATGATGATAATAGTAATACTTGTATGTTGTGCGATTGTGAAGGTGGCTTATGTGTTGAAGATAGAGTTCTTCCTTGGACCCAAGATACATATGATTCTTTGTATGTTGATTTTGACAATGAGGCTGCTTGCGAGGATAATCAATCAGTTGATGGAGATAATCTTATATGGCATAATAATGATGAATATTGTTTTGATCCGTACGTATGGGGTTTATGGGATACAATAATCAGAGACTTTTTTATTCTTGATAAGCAGGGAAGGCTTGTGGCTAAAATTAATTTAACATATAATAACCCTGATCCATCAGAAAATTGTGGAAACAATTATCAAATTATAAAAGATTTGTTAATCCAATCACGTTAATCAGTTGATTCTAGATTTTTTAAGAACAATGATATTATCAATTGTCTCTTTTTTTAAACGAGATCCTGTACTAGTTTCGGAAGTTGTTGCTTGTGATAGAATGAATATTTGTAAAACTTGTGTTTATTTAAAAGGAAGTAATATTATTAATTATAAATGCAAGCTATGTAAATGTTACTTAAATTATAAAACAAAATTTTCAGCATCAGAATGCCCTGCGGGGTATTGGAAAAAATAAAAAAATATAAATTAATTACACGTATTTTTTATTTTATTTCCCTGAAGAATTCGTTTGATGTTAATGTTATTTTCTTCGATTAAATTGCAAACTTCATTAGGAATATCTCCCGATAAATTATTTGAATATAGACCTAAATACTTTAACTTTTTTAGATTAGCTATTTCTTTTGGAATTTCTCCCTTTAGTAAGTTGAAACCAAGTTCAATGGAATTCAAATTTGTTAATTTACCAATATCAGCAGGAATTTGTCCTTTTAAATCAGATGAGAATTTACTTACTGATTTTGTTTCATTAATATTATAACAATCTTCCCATAATTGTATATGCTCATAGCAACTACCACCACAATCATAACCTGGCCCATTGCACACATTACAATCATCTAATTTGCCAATGCAATCATCTATATCATCACATATGTTATCATTATCAGAATCAATTCCACTTCCACCACATTCTCCACATTCATCTAAAATTAAAGTTCCACCACAGGTTTTATTGCAATCATATATACCATTTGTGTTTACTTTTAAAAGATTTGATAAACTTTGATTTCCATTTTTGTCAGTAGCTTCAACAAGTATAGTATGATCACCATTTTCAAAAGAACAAACGTCCCACTCATATTCATAGGGAAGTTTTTTATCTGAAAATACTAATGTTCCATCAATGTAAAAGTCTACTTTTTTAATACCATAATCATCAACTGCTTTAACTTTTATTGAGGTTGTTTCATTTAATTTTTGAAAATTGATTGGTTTTGTAATAGTAATATTGGGTGGTGAATTATCTATAATTGGGAATTGAGCAGTGATTGCAAAAGATATTTTTACATTTATAGTATCATCTGAATAAAAGTATAATTCATCACCTTTGGAGAACGTAAAAGAGTTGGAACCATAATTTGCAAAATAAAAATATCCATTATCATACAGACGAATACTTGGTCCTTCACTTTTATAATTAATTTTATTTATAGTAGATTTTATATCTAATCTTATAAATGTATCGCCATTTAAATTATCAGATTCTACATCAACAATATTTATTGATCCATTGTCTATGTCTATGTTAAATAAATCATTAACTAATACTACATCTTTATTAATAATTATATTAGTTTCAAAAAGTTTTGTTTGTAGATTAGTTTGGGAAAACAAGTTTGCAATCAAAATGATTAATGTAATTTTTTTCATTTAGTTATTCCAATTCATTTTTCAATAAGATTTGTTTTTATTTAATTTAAATTTATAATTATAATCTAATTTATGTATTTTGAGATATATTTAACCTAGTAGAAATTATTTTTAAATTTTCTTGAATTAATTATTTAAATAAGTCAGGATAAATTATAAAATTTAATTTTTCTTTTTCTAAATATAACCAATTTTTTGTTTCAAAACTAATTGATACTGTTGAACAAGTTGGAAATATATTAATACTTTGTTTACAAAAATATTTTGTTAAATCAAATAATGAGGGGTTGTGACCAAATATCATTAATGAGTTTATGGAATTATCAATATTTTTTATAGTTTCTAACAAATTATTGTAATTTGTATTGTAAATATTATCATCTATTTTGATATTTTTTGAATATTTAATTATCTTAGAGATTATTTTACAAGTATGTAAAGCTCTTTTGGCTCCACTAGATATTATTAAATCCGGATTTAATTTTTTAATTAAGATTTGGTTTGCTATGATGTTTGATTCTTCAATTCCTTTATCAGTTAAGTCTCTATTGAAATCGTCATTGAAGTAACCATATTCAGCTTTTGCATGTCTTATTAATATTAAATGTTTCATACCTTATTTAAATTTTGAAAAAAAACTATTAAGTTTTAATTTTAAAGAACCTGTAATAATTTTAATTTTTTTTGATAAAAATTTAAAAATCTCAAATTCAACCACAGCAGAAAAAAAATAAAACAAAAACTTAGAAAAGTTGTCTTCTATAATCATAATAACAAATTGTAGCGAAAGTAAAAAAATGAAACCTTTTTGACAAAATAAACTTTTAATATATGATCTGATGTAATTGATTTAGTTATCTTTTACAACTCTAAAGCCAGAAGACCATGAGGGTTCACCGTTAGTATATTTAATATGCCATTTTAATCTTGAATTTCTGTAAGCACAGTCCCATCCACCACCAGTAGTAAATCTAATGTCATCATTGTATGTTACCTGATCGTTTATCCATTCGTTAGCATTTCCTATTAAATCATATACACCAAATTGACTTGAATTATCTATTAAGTTATTATCAACATTATAGAATCCTACTGGTGTTGTACCATCATCCCATAGATAACTAAAATCCTCTGGAACATTAAAATGACTATTGAGCAGATTGAATGCAAGATACATTGTATTATAAGGTACACCTGTAATTGGCCATCCTGAATTAGAATTGGCTCTAGATGATCTAATAATTTCTGAATAGTAAGGTAACCTTAAATTATAAAATTTTGCAAAGTCATTGGCTCCATACCAACTTACATTAACAACTGGGTGATCTAGATATAATTCATTTTCTATAAAAAATTCTGATTGATTATATGTTATAATTCCAAAATTATAACTTTTTAACATATAGTCATATGGGTTTCCTAATATGAAAAAAGATTTTTCAATGTATTGACCTTGAAAATAGTAATATCCATTTACACACATATCTCCTATATTGTCTATACAATCATCTACCCAGATATTGTTAACAGTTATTGCTTGGTTTAAATAAATTAAATATTGTTGATTAGTAATTTCATATTTTCCAATTTCAAAATCATAATCAATTGTTTCAATGTTATTTGTTAAAGGATTACTGATTTGTCCATTAGGTATATTAATAAATTCAATATTCATTCCATAGAGTATCAATTGTATTAATTGTATTACATCAATTATATTTATTAAATCATCTCCATTTAAATCACAACTAGTTTCTTGTTCATTCAAAATTGAATTTACCACTAATACAATATCAATTATATCTTGAGATTCATCATTATTAATATCACATTGATTTGAAAATGAAAATGAAAAAATTAAAATTAGATAAAGAAAATATTTCATTTTAAAATAATCCTAAAGGTTCAAAACTTCCATTAAAAGTAGTATTAGCAATATTTTGTGAGTGACCAAACCATTCAGTAATTAAACTTGTAAAAATTTGTCTGTAATCTATGGTATGGTGCAAATTTTGATTATTATCAAAAGACGATAGATTTGGATTACCACCTATTATAGAACTATTTATATTATTGCCAACTAAGAAATGAGGAGCGGATGTTCCATGGTCAGTACCAAATGCTCCATTTTCAAACGGTCTTCTCCCAAATTCTGAAGTTGTCATAACTACAATATTTTCGTGTAATCCCTGATTATGTAAATCGGTTATAAAAGAAGATATTGATGATGATAGATTATTCATTAAAATATCATGTCTATATAATTGATTATCATGCGTATCATATCCACCTTGATGAACTAAATAAAAGGGTGAATAAAGTCCTCCTGATATAAGCTTTGCAATAATTTTAAGATCTCTTGCAGGTGATGTGTTAGCATAGTTTACTGTATTTTGTCCATTTAAAGAAGCTGATTGAATGACATCAGCATAATTGAAAGATAAAGTACTAATTTGTCTTATAAATTCGACTTCTTGTTTACCATAAGTATTTAAATCATTTTCACCATTTGAGAGATCATCATATGTTTCATTAACAAGTTGATAAAAAGTTTCAGGATCATCTACAAGCACTCCTGTCATTCCATTATTACCGGTTAATTGCAGCGTATTTGAATTCCCTATTTGAAATGCAGAAGGATACTGTGGTGGATTTGTATGTATATCTTGCACAACTTGTTCTATATATCTTGCTACCCAACCAGTATTAACTACTTCGTTACTATTTGAACCACTTCTCCAAATGTCAGTGGATCTGAAATGAGATAAATTTTGTGAATTATAACCAACATTTTCTATTATTGCTAATTTGTTCAGTTGCCAGAAATCATATAATTCAGATAGCTCAGGATGAAGGCCTAAATCATTATTTAAAGCTAAAACTGAACTTGGATCAATTCCAATGGATGGTCTTAAGTTGTAGTAATTATCGTTTGAATAAGGAATTACAGTATTTAGTCCATCATTTCCTCCGCTTAGATTGATTAAAACAACCGTTTTATTATTAAAAAGATCTTGTAAATTCCTAATTGTTCTTTGGCCTAATAAAGGATGTACTATTCTAGGTAAAAACATTAGACTTCCAAAAGCCATTAATGATTTTTTAATAAATTCTTTTCTTGTCATCTAACTTGAAACTCCTCAAGCCTCATAATATGTTTTATTACTGTTTTGATACGACTTTCGCTTCCTGGATCATATAAATACCAATCATATACTTCTGAACCATCAAGTAATTCTTCTAATAAAAGATCTTTAGTTTGCTGTGATGGTTGGATAGCTAAAAAGTATTCAAGCATTTCATTAAGTAATAAAACAGGATTATGTGGATCAGAAAATTTTTCTACAAAATTAATTACATAACTCCATTCTGGTATAATATTATTATAGCCATCAACGATTTGATTAGAATACGCCTTTCTGTATGGTAAAGTATAAGTATTTATCCAGCTTCTGTATCCATCCCAACCACTAACATCTGGAGGATAAAATAGAGATTGACCTAATAGATAATTATACCATAAAATGTAATCCATATTATTACTTATATCAATGTATAGCTTGTGTTTAGTGTTTAATGTGAACCAAACTGGGCTTTTGTATTTTGATCCTCTAAAAT
This sequence comes from Fidelibacterota bacterium, assembly GCA_002703375.1. Taxonomy (GTDB): domain Bacteria; phylum Fidelibacterota; class Marinisomatia; order SCGC-AAA003-L08. The sequence goes on from NZTO01000026.1 coordinate 10,886, forward strand.
TGATATCATAAAAATGCTCACTAGCAAATAATGCTCTCAAAACTGGTTCAATTTCATAGTTATGAATAACCATAATATTTGCCATTTGTTCAACAATAATTTCATCTGGAATTTTATAAACGAACCATTGATATAATTTTCTACTTAAAAATAAAGCAGGCTCTTGTCTTTCAAAAATTAAATCAATCAAGTTATCTACACCAATATCATCTGTAACGTCTAAAATAGTTTTATTTCCAAAATCGTGTCTTATAGGTGAAAATATAGAATGCATAAGACCATCGGAAGATATACCTGTTAAAGAACGTGTTGCCTCTTCAATATCAAATTGTGAGTAATTACCTTCTCCCATTGTAAATAATTCAAGTAACTCTCTAGCATAATTTTCATTGAAAGTAAATGTGCCATCATTAATAAAATAATTTTGATTATTATCTAACCATTCAAGCATTGCAGGATCATAATTCATTGTTTTAACTAAATTTTTAAAATTACCAGTTGCAAATTGTCTTAATAGTTGATTTTGTACATACATTGATGGGGTAAATTTTACTGTTTCTGAAGATGTCGCAAAATGATCATGCCAAAATAAAACCATCATTTCTGTAATATTTATTCCTGAATTTTTCATTAAATCCAACCACCAAAACTTCAAGTCTATAAAATTGAGCTCATATTGATCTCTAATAGAATCCTTTTCTGCTGAGCTTAACTGGCTAAAATCAGGATGATGATAATGATAAATCCAATTAAACTCAGGAATTGGCTTTTCATTTTTTGTAAATAATAAATTTAGAGTTGAATTAAGTCCTAATTCATAAGCTTGTTGGATATCCTCAATTCTAGCACCAAAAGTTGTTCTTCTCAGTAAATGAGCAATATCATCTTTAGATAATTCATTTCTCGTTTGATTAATATCTCTATAGTTTGAAATAATAATATTATCAGATCTGTTTTCATCATTATTTTTAAAATAATTAATTAAGTCTAAACTTTTTGCATTTGAATGTGTAGGGGGTATTTGTTCAGGTGGAAAATAATCATTACCAAATATAAATGATACACAAAATAAGAATGAATAAATATGGTATAATAGTTTCACTTTAAAACATACAAATAATTATACTTCATTACAAATATTTTAATTTGGAAGTATAGATTTTAATTATAAGGAAATATTTCGTTGCCCGACATAATACGACCTTTTGAATCTTTATAAACTACATGACTTCTGTTAAATTCTTTGGGTGATTTTATACCAGCAGCAGCAGATAAAGAATTGAGGCCTGCTCTTAAAGTTATCATATAATTAAGTACCCTATATTTTTTTTCATTTACAACTAATGCATTTTGGAGATACTCATCTGTAGTTGCTACCCCAACGGGACATTCATTTGTATGACATTTTAAAGCTTGTATACATCCAACTGAAATCATAAGTCCTCTAGCTATATTGATACAATCAGCACCTAAACTTAGAGCTATTGCAATTTGATCTGGAGAATAAAGTTTACCTGAAGCAAAAATTTTAATATCGTTTCTTAAATTAAATTTTCTTAGAGCATTATCAAGTACTACTATACCAGATTTTATTGGCAAACCCATAGTATCAGCCATTTCTTGATATGTAGCACCAGAACCACCTTCTGAACCATCAACAGTAATCCAATCAGGTTTTATATTTAATTTTACAATTTGATCTAATAATTCATCAGGAGAATTTGAAGATCCCATAACAAGTTTAATGCCAACTGGTTTTTGGCCCTCTTTTTTCATTTTATCAATCCACTTTAGTAATGAAGGTATATCATTTAAAAATTTAAATCTATTTGGGCTATCAATATTTTTGCCAATTTCTACTCCTCTAATGTCAGCTATGGATTTGGATACTTTTGAACCCTCAACATGACCACCTCTTATTTTTGCTCCTTGATGAAATTTTAATTCAAATCCTTTGACTAAAGGATTATTTGCTTTTTCTTGAAATTTGTCCCAATCCCAATCACCATTTAGTTTTCTTACCCCAAATAGACCAGGTCCAATTTGCATTACAATATCAGATTTTCCTATTTCGTGACAGGGTGCTAAACCTCCTTCACCAGTATTTAACCAAGAACCAGTTGCCATACCTAATCCCTGAGAAATAGATGAAATAGCATTTTCACCAAGAGCACCATAACTCATTGCACTCATACCTATTAATCCAGTAATCTTCCAAGGGTTTTTGACATCTTCAGCACCAATTTCAAATGAATTATTTTCATTTAAAGTCCAAGGACTAACCATTATATCTTCAAGTGATTCTTTCCTATTGAATAGTCCTTCATGATCAATTTTATATCTTTTTGTTCTAATTTTTGGTTTAATATTTGTTTCCATATCATCACTGAGTGTAGGTAATAGGTCATTTCTAATATACCAACCTGATTTTTCGAAATTACGTTTAGAACCAAATGATATCAATGTTTTTAAATATTTACCTGATATAACTATATTAGTGTAGTCATTCCTGGAGAAAGGTTTCCCAGAATGATCTGGATTGAATAGATATTGTCTTAATTCAGGACCAATTTGTTCAAAAATATATCTAATTCGTCCAAGTATTGGATAATTTCTTAGAACTGAATGTTGTTTTTGTTTACTATCAATATAATAAAGATAGAATAAAATTACTGGTGGTATAACAACAACTAAGGTTAGTATTAGAGATACTATTAAAATAAGGTAATTTGTTATTGATTCCAATTTATTAATCCTTTGTTTTTTCTACTGCTTTTTTCCATCCATTTAATGATTTTTTTCTTTGACTAGAATTCATGGATGGTTTGTAATTCGTTTTAGATTTTTTTAATCTTAAAAGTTCATTTTTGCTTGACCATATGTTTAATTTTAAACCAGCTAATATAGCGGCCCCGAGTGCTGTAGATTCAATATTTTCTGGTTTTCTTATTAATATATTAGATATATCTGATTGAAATTGCATTAAAAAATTATTTTGTGATGCTCCACCATCTACGTTCATATTATTTAGTTCTAATTGCATATCATTTTTAAGGGAATTTAATAAATCATTTACCTGATAAGCTATACTCTCTAAAGCAGCTCTTACGATGTGATTTTTATTTGCGCCACGTGTTAATCCACAAATCAAACCCTTAGCCTCCATATTCCAGTGCGGTGCACCTAACCCAGTAAAAGCAGGTACAATATAAACTCCTTTGGTAGAATTAACGGATTTAGCTATTTTTTCAGTTGTTTTTGCATCCTCAATTATTTGCATTTCATCTCTTAACCATTGTATTACAGCTCCACCAATAAAAACCGAACCTTCAAGTGCATAAACTGGATTCCCATTAAAATCACAGGCTAAAGTTGTTAAAATACCATTTTTTGAAATTACTTTTTTGTCTCCAGTATTTACTAAAGTAAAACAACCAGTTCCATATGTAGTTTTAATATCACCAATATTAAAACCAAATTGTCCAAATAAAGCAGATTGTTGGTCACCCGCAATACCTGATATTGGAATATAATCATTTATAATTTTTTTGTTTGTATATCCAAATACTTGACTAGATGGACATACTTCAGGCAATATAGATTTTGGTATATCAAATATATCCAATAATTCATTATCCCAACTTTTAGATTCTATATTGAAAATTAGTGTTCTTGAGGCATTCGTATAATCAGTTTTATGTATTTTATTGCCTGTCAATTTCCAAAGTAACCAAGTATCAATAGTACCAAATAATATTTTTTTATTATTTATTGCTTCTTTTACATTATCAATATTATCAATTATCCATTTAATTTTTGTAGCTGAAAAATAACTATCTATCACTAAACCTGTTTTTTTATTAACTGTATTATTATGACCGTCTTTGATTAGATCATTACACATATCATTTGTTCTTTTGTCTTGCCAAACAATTGCATTGCAAACAGGTTTACCATTATGCTTGTTCCACAAAACTGTTGTTTCTCTTTGGTTTGTAATTCCTATACAGCTTATGGTTTTATCATTATTTCGATTTAAAAGAATATTTATGAGTTTTAATGTAACTTCCCAGATTTCAATTGGATCGTGTTCAACCCAACCTGGTTTTGGATAAATTTGATTAAATTCAGAGTACTCTTTATCAATGATTTTCAGTTTACTATCAATTAGTAAAATGGTTATTCCTGTTGTACCTGCATCAATGGATAATATATACTTCATTTAATCTAAAATATTATTGGTTTAACTTTTGAATTTAGCATTAATATAATATATGTTTATTATTTATTTATTTTTATTCTCAAATTTAATTTTTAATCAATCATATGAATCGTACTCAATTCTTGATTCAATAGTAAACAAATTAACCCCTCCAACTAGCAAAGGTATCATTACCCAAGTAAATACATCCCCAGTCAAAAAAGATAGATTATTTAAATATGAGTACTTTGCTGACAATGTAGAGGGAGTGCAGTTAATAAGATACATTTTCCCCAAAAAAGTAAAAAATAATTCTTTTTTGATAAAAAATAATGGTAAGGATATATGGGCATATTTTGATAGAACTCGAAGAATAAGGAAATTAGGTTCCCATGTTTCAAAACAAGGTTTGCAGAATAGTGACTTTACTTTTGAAGATTTAGGTAAAAATAATAATTGGCTAACCGATTATAAAATAGATTTAAAAAAAGAAAAAAATGATTTTATTATTAATTTGAATATTATTGATAAAAAAAAATCAGATTACGATAAAATTATAATTTATGCGAATGTTGAAACTTTATATCCCTCGAAAATTAGTTATTTCAAAAAGAATATAAATGAAAAGACTTTATTTCTTGATAATATATTATATAATAACAGTTTTTTATATGCACAAACTATGTTAATGAAAAATAATTTAACTAAAACAGAAACAAAAATGATAATTGATGAAGTTGAATTTGATGTTTTATTTGATAATGATATTTTTAATGAAAATAAGCTTCAAAAATGATTAATGGTTTAAAGAGTTTAATTTTATTTATTAATTTTTTATTTTGTTTTGAAAGCTCAGGATATTTTGAATCCAATGCTGATGTATACTCAAAAAGGAATACCAATTATTTAGGTTACAATAAAATCAGATTAGATTTTGAAAAAAAAATATCTAATGGTATTGATTTTAATTTATCATTAATTGGTAAAAACAATTTTGGTTTAAGATATTTAAATTCTGAAGATTTTACCCCCTACAATGAAAAAAATAATTTTCATTATTATGATACCTTACAGACTGTATTTTTTTTTATTGACCATTTATTTTTTTCGTATAATAAAAGCAATTTTAAACTATTGATGGGTAAACAACCAATTTATTATGGTTCTGGATTTATTTGGAACCCTATAAATAAAATTTCTTTCAAAAATGTTTTAGATCCAAATTATGAAATTCAAGGTAATAATGCCTTTAGATTACATTTTTTTGCTCAAACTTATGATTTTGATTTGATTATAATTCCCGAAGAAAAGGGAGATGAAATTTCGCTTTTTACATCAATTGGATCATCAATTTATAATAATTATTTAAGATTACATGTATTTCGATACCTTAACAAAACTTATAAAGATAATAAATTATTGTATGATCTAGATAATTACTTAGGTTTAACTTATTCAGGAAATCTTATTTTTGATATTGGATCATCTTTTGAGGTTGTAAAAAAAATAAATTCTAAAAGTTTGGAATGGACAGTTAGTTTTGATTATACATTTAATTATGGTTTAAACATAATGTATGAAAGATTTCATCAGGATTTATCATACGAGTATAATTCAGAATATCCGATTGATTTGATTCAGAATTATCTTTTAGGTTTCATAAATCCAATTGGAGAAGATTATTCTTTCTTTAGTTTAAGTTATCAAATTGATGATTATAATACTATTTCTTTTCAATCCATCAATAATATATCAGATAAAAGTAGTATTTTAATTCCAAGTTTATATTACAGTTTATATGATGATGTTGATTTATCTTTTTACTTCTATATGTTCAACGGAGATTATACAACAGAATTTGGATTAAATGATTGGGCATTTAAATTTAGAGTTCAAATATATTTTTAAGTTTGAATATAAGAAACAAAATATTAAATATTATAGCTAATCTTGTTGTAAAAAAAACTTGGTTATGTAGTATATTTTTGATAATACTAACTATTTATTTTAGCATCCTTGCTTCTAAACTAGAAATTTCCCCAAGTGTTGTTGATATGTTGCCTAAGGGTGATAAAAAAGCTAATGCATTTGAATTAATTATTAAAGAGTTTAATAATTCATCAAATATTATCGTTGTACTTGAAGGAGAAGAAAATAATCTAAAGCAGTTTAGTGAATATATAAAGCCAAGGTTGCTTGAATATGAATACATCATTGATAGAGTAGATGATAAAGTTTCAACTGATTTTATTTTAAATAATTCCTTGAAATTATTTTCTAAAACTGAACTCAAAAATTTTAGTGAACTATTCAAAAATCCAAATTTAATACCATTTTTAATAAACTTAAATGATTCATTTGAAAAAGAATTTATTAATGAAGATGGTCTACAAACAAAAGATGATGAGGAGTCAGCGATTAGGTTTTTAGATGGTATCGAAAAATTTATTTTTTATAAAAATGAAGCTATTATCAAAGGATATTCAGCTGGTTTAGCTAAATCAGCTGTAGATGCAATCACTATTGGAGAAGAATATTTTTTAAATATAGAAAAAAATATGATGCTAATAATGATAGAACCAAAATTTAATATGTTTGATGATATTTCACTAGTGGTTGATGCTGTAAATACTATTGATAATATCATTCAGAAAAGTTCAAAAAAATTTAATATTAATGCTGGTTTAACTGGAACAATGGTGTTGCAAAGAGATGAACTTGAAGCAATAAAAAACGATTCATTTATGATAACATTAATAGCATTTATATTTATTTTTTTGTTATTTGTAATTTCATTTAGAATGTGGTTTGGTCCATTACTATCAATTATAACTGTTACAGTTGGTATTATTTGGTCGTTAGGAATTTCTTCTTTTTTGGTTGATAACTTAAACTTGTTAACTTCAATGATTTCACTTGTTTTGGTTGGCTTAGCAATTGATTTTAGTATTCATATAATCTCAACCTTTACTGAGTTTAAGAATCAAGGTTTATCTGACCAAGAAGCAATGAATTTAGCTTTATTTAAAAGTGGACCTGGTATATCAACAGGCGCATTTTCAACTGGTATAGCTTTTTTTACAATGTTTTTTTCAAATAATAAAGGTATGTCAGAATTAGGTTTAGTTGCAAGCATTGGTATTATAATTACAATGATAGCAACAATGCTTATACTTCCTAATCTTTTAATAATTAGAGAAAAAATATTAAGAAAATTTAATATAAAGCACAAACCTATTCATAATACATATAAAATATTGGGAGTTATTGCAAATAAGGTAAATAAAAATAAAATCTTTTTCTCTCCATTTATTATCATTTTCACAGTTATACTACTTTATAATGCAATAAATATTCAATTTGATTATAATATTTTAAATTTAGAACCAATTGGATTAGAATCAATTAATTACCAAGAGAAAATGCACGAATCCTTTNATATTGCTTCTGATTATATGTTATTTACATCTTCTNCAATTGATAGTATCAGATCATTAACAAAAAAAATTAAAGGTATGAATACAGCTGGTAGAGTTGAAAGTATAATTGATTATCTTCCTAATGAAGAAAGCCAATCTGATGTTTTTCATTTNATTAGAGAAATTAGGAGGTCAATAAACTCNGTTGAATTGAAGAAAAATATTTCAGATTATGAATTTGAAACTTATCTTGAAGAGATAAATAGACTAGAATTTAATTTGATAGAACTTCAAGATTTATCTTATATTGGTTTACAGGATAAAGTTTATAAAAAATGTAAAAGATTAGTTGGTGAGGCTGGTGATTCAATTTCTACAGGTATACTTTCAAAATATTCTCAGCTACTAAANAAAGACCAANACATTCAATATCAATTATCAATTTTTCAACAAAATTTTTCTAAAATCTTTAAAGATAGAATAGAAAAAATGTCAAATTTCAAACCATTAAATATAAAATTATTACCTGATCAAATTAAAAATAGATTCATAAGTAAAAACGAAGATATCTACTTGGTTACAGTTTATCCAAATCAAATTGTTTGGGAAGATATGAATTATTTATTCGAGTTTAATAAAGAGTCAGAATCAATNTCTGAAACCTCAACAGGGATGCCAGCAATTATGGTGAGCTATATGAACATGATGATTGATGATGGGAAAAATTCAACATTTTATGCTTTATTTGCAATATTGTTACTTCTTTTGGTTGATATGAAAAATATCAAATTATCTTTTATTTCAATGATTCCATTAGTATTTGGTTTGATTTGGATGTTAGGGATAATGAGCTTACTAAATTTAAAATTAAATATGATGAATGTCGTAGCTATTCCTTTAATTATTGGTATTGGTATTGATGATGGAATACATATTATTCATAGATATATAATTGAAAAGAATATAAANGTTGTATATTCATCTACTGGAAGGGCAGTTTTATTAACAACAATCACAACTATGTTAGCATTTGGTTCTTTGTGGTTTTCAACCTATAGAGGCCTTGGTAGTCTTGGTATTGCATTATTTATTGGCTGTTTTACTTGTTTTTTTGCTACATTATTTGTCATACCAACTTTATTAAAAAAATAATTTTTTTATAGAAAATTNATTATTTTATTTATTAAATTATACCGACTGGTCGGTATGTTATGAGTAAAGAAAACAGCAAAAATCAAATACTNAAAGCAGCATTGAAAATATTTGTAGTAAATGGTTATTCCAATACAAAGATGGATGATATTGCAGATGAGGCTGGTTTTAGTAAGGGTGCTGTTTACCATCATTTTTCTAGTAAGGATGATCTATTTTTTTCTTTGATAGATTATTGGGAAACTTCGTTTTTGCCAAAGTTTTACAGTAATAATTATTCAAATGTTTCATTAGTTAAGGTACTTAAAGAGCTTGCATCAGAGGTTGCCAGTAATTTTAAAAATAAAAAGTACCTTTTTTTGGCTGAGCTGGAAATATGGGCCTTGTCAAATAGAGATTCCAAAGTTAGAGAGAGAACAAAAAAATTATATAATAAAATGTTAAGTCATCTTGAAAATATTTTTNNAAACGCTATAAATGATGGTGAATATAAAAATATTGATCCTGGTATGGCTGCTATGGCTGTTATGACATCAATGCAAGGAGTTATATGGTTCAGTATTTTTGACCATAAAAATTTTACAGCTGAAGAATATGTTAATGAAGTAATGAATTTTATTATTAATGGTTTAAAAAAGACTTCAATTGAAATGACTAATTAAAGGACAAAAGAAATGAAAAATAGTTCAAATACAATATTAGAGGAATATGCAAATATCAAAGAAGATAAACTAAATTACGATGATTATGTAGGTAAAGGAGCTGCATTTATTGTAACTCCTGTTAATGAAGGCTGGATTTTTAGTAGAGAGAATTTATCTGAAGATCACGAGTTGATTGAAGCTAGTGCAAAAGAATTCGGTGTCAAACGAATATTGCCTGTCAATGATGAATTAAATAAATTGAATAAGGATTTGACATTGGATATTTTTAGAGAAGTTGGTGAATTAGGTTTTTTAGGTATTGATATTCCAGAAGAATATGATGGATCAATGTTAGATAAAGTTACTGCTTGTTTAGTTATAGAAGGCCTTTGTTCAGGTAAAAATGCTTCAATAAATGTTACTATATCTGCACATAGTGGAATTGCAACTTTACCAATAGTTTGGTACGGAAACGAGGATCAAAAAAAGAAATATTTACCAAAAATGGCATCTGGTGAATGGATGGGGTGTTATGCTTTAACTGAGCCTAATGCTGGATCTGATGCTATGGCAGGAGAAATGTCAGCTAAACTAAATGATGAAAAAACACATTATCTTTTAAATGGCCAAAAAATATATATAACAAATGGAAGTTGGTCTGATGTTTGTGTCACATTTGCAAAAGTTGATGGAGCTAAATATACAGCATTTATAGTTGATAAAGATTGTCCTGGATGGAGTACTGGAGAGGAGGAACATAAATTGGGTATCAAAGGTTCTTCAACCACAACGTTATATTTTGAAGATTGTAAGGTACCTGTAGAAAATGTTTTAGGTAAAGTTGGACAAGGTGGAGCTATTGCTTTTAATGGTCTTTATGTTGGAAGATATAAATTGGGAGCTGCTACATCAGCTGGTGCTAAAAACGCAATTAAAGAAGCANTAGATTTTGCCAATGATAGAGAACAATTTAACAGATCCATATCTAAATTTGGAATGTTACAAAAAAAATTCGCTGATATGGTTATACGTGCTTGGGAAGCTGATACAATTGTATATATGACAGCCGGCTCAATAGATAAATTTCTAAATGATGTTCCATATGACGACAATTATTTTGATGTACTTCAAAAGTCTATTGAAGATCACGCAATTGAAGCATCAATAGCAAAGATTGTTGGTTCAGAAGCTCTATGGAAAAACGTTGATGATGGTGTTCAAATCCTTGGTGGTGCTGGATACATTGAAGAATATGGTTTTGCTGTGCTNTACAGAGACGAACGTATCAATAGAATTTTTGAGGGTACAAATGAAGTCAATCGTTTGATAATTGGTGGATATACTTTAAAAAAATCCATTCTNGAAGANCTTCCTATAAGGAATATGATATCTCAATGTAAAACAACTAGCTGGGTAAATCGTGTTGAAATGGAAAATGTAGAATTACAAGAGTCCTGTAACGTTGTTGAATTTGCAAGGTCAGCTGTATTGTTTACACTTGACGAACTTATTTTAAAATATGGACAAGATTTTAAAAATGAACAATGGGTGCTTGAGCCTTTTGCTGATATGGTAATTTGTTTATCATTAATGGATACTGGATTCAAAAGAGTAAGGCAGTTAGATGTAAATTCTGAAAAATATAAAAATATGAAATTTGTTATGGATGCAAGTGTTTATTTAAGATTTTCAGAGCTCATTAACCATTGTAAAGATATTATCAGAAATATAGATAGATCTGGTTCCCCTTTAATGCAAAAATTAAATAATGAATTAAATGATCTAGTTATTGAAAAAGATATTATTTCATTGAAGCAAGAAATTGCGAATGTTTTGTATAATAAAAAAGAATATTTTTTAGATTAGGAGATTTAATGAATAACGATATTTATCCAGTTTTAGTAGATGGATTGCGCAGTCCAATTGGGAAAAAAGATGGCGATTTAATTGGAATCTTGCCTGATGATTTGGCAGCAATGGTTGTTAAAGAACTTATCAATAGAAATTCATTTATGTCAAAAAATGATATTGAAGATTTAGTTTTAGGATGTGCTTTCCCAGAAGGACCTCAGGGAATGTTATTAGGAAGAGCTGTATCATTGTTGGCAGGTATTCCAAAGGAGGCTTCAGCAAAAGTAGTAAATCGTTTTTGTGGATCTTCTATGGATTCAGTTCATCAAATCTGCCAAGCAATATTGTCAGGTGANATAGATACTGGAATAGCTGCTGGTGTTGAAGATATGTTTGCAGTACCAATGGGAGGTTTTGCTCCTAGTTTTAATCCTACCTTATATGAGCAGGATTTTTACATTGGCATGGGTGAAACAGCAGAAAATTTAGCATCAGATTTAGGAATATCAAGGGAAGATCAGGATAAGTTTTCTGTTAATTCTCATTTGAAAGCTCTTAAGGCTTGGAATGAAGGTAAATTTGATAACGAAATTTGTAAAATAAATTTTAATGATAAGATAATATCTAAAGATGAATGTCCCAGAGAGCCTGATATAGAAAAAATGAGTTCTCTTTCTCCTGCTTTTGTTGAAGGAGGTACTGTAACAGCGGCTTCNTCGAGTCCAATATCGTTGGGAGCTTCTGCTTTACTTGTTATGAGCAGTAAAAAATGTTTAGACCTTGGATATAAACCTAAATTTAAAGTTGTTAGTAGGGCAGTTGCAGGAGTTGATTGGAAAACTATGGGCACAGGGCCCCTACCTGCAACAGAAAAAGCTTTAAGTAAGGCAAATTTAAGTATGAATGACATTGATTTTATTGAACTTAATGAAGCTTTTGCTGCTCAGTCACTNTATGTCATCAGAAAAGGTGGTTGGGATGAAAGTAAAATAAATATCAATGGAGGAGCTATATCGATAGGTCATCCACTTGGATGTTCAGGAGCAAGAATATTAATAACATTAATGAATGTCATGGAGCAAAACGATTGTAGATATGGCTTGGCTACAATGTGTATTGGTACAGGAATGGGNATTGCTACTATTATTGAAAAAATGTAAAAAGATATTGAGGACTTTATTATGAAAAAAATTGAAAATATTGCAGTCTTAGGCTCTGGTGTTATGGGTAGTCAGATTGCAGCTCATCTAACAAATGCTGGATACAAAGTATTTTTGTATGATATGGATCAAAAATTATGTGAAAAAGGTATTGATTTTTGTAAAAATTTAAAACCTGCTCCATTTTATAATCCAAAAAAATCATCGAATATAATTCCACAAAATTACAATGACCATTTAGAAAGTATAAAAAGTTGTGATTGGATTATCGAAGTTATTGCTGAAAAACTCGAATGGAAACAAGAATTGTACAAAAAAATATTACCTTATNTAAACGATGACGCAATTGTTACAAGTAATACCTCAGGATTGTTAGTTAAAGAGTTGACAGAAGGAATGGATATTAGTTTCAAGGAAAGATTTTTTGTAACTCATTTTTTTAATCCACCTAGATACATGAAATTAGTTGAAATAGTTCCAGGATCTGAAACAAAGCAAGAATATATTGATTTAATTTCGGATTTCTTAACAAATCAATTAGGTAAAGGTGTTGTCTTGGCTAAAGATACACCCAATTTCATTGCAAATAGAATAGGCGTTTTTGGAATGATGNTAACTCTCAAAGAAACTATTAGTAAAAAATTATCAATTGAGGATGTCGACGCATTAACAGGAACTCTTATAGGTAGACCTAAAAGTGCGACCTACAGGACTGCTGATATTGTAGGTTTAGATACTTTAACTTATGTGGCTAAAACAGCTTATGATAAAGGTGTTGATGATAATTTTAGAAATTATTTTAAGTTACCAGAATTTATAGAGTCTATGATTGACAAAGGGTGGCTTGGACAAAAATCAAAGCAGGGATTTTATAAAAAAATTGATAAGGGTGTAATACATTCATTAGATTTTGAAACTATGAATTATACTCCACAAAATAAAAAAAGATACAAAGGTGTTGGCTTAGCCAGGGAAAATACAAATATAAACTCNAAGTTACGAGCTTTNGTTAATTCTGAAGATGTAGCTGGAGAATTTACTTGGGAAGTGTTTTCTAAAACTTTANTATATGCATCATATCTTGTTGGAGAAATTTCAGATGATATTGTTAGTATTGATAATGCGTTGAAATGGGGATTTGGATGGGATGTTGGTCCTTTTGAAGTTTGGGATGCCTTAGGTTTTGAAAAAACCTTAAAAAGAATGAAAGANGATAGAAAAGAAATCCCTGATTGGATTAATGAAATGTACAAGCAAGGCTCACATAGTTTTTATAAAATCGAAAATGGTAAAAAATATTTTTATAGTTTTAATAAAGCAAAGTATGTTGAAATTTCGATTGGAGATTCATCATTTTCTTTTCAATCAAAAAAAGATCAAGGATTGCACTTAAATAAGAACTGGTCAGCATCTATTGTAGATTTAGAGGATGGGGTTGCAGGAGTTGAATTTCATTCTGTTCTTCAATCAAGTTTTAATCCCATTGATGGTTCTTTGATGCAGACAATTGCCGAAACACTATCTTTAGTTAAAGATAAAGGCTACAAAGGTATGGTTATATCCTCAGATGCAACTCATTTTTCCGCTGGAGCAAATTTAAATTTAATTTTAAATGCAGCCGAGAACAATGACTGGGATTCAATTGACAATTTAACATCAAATATGCAAAAGATTTTACAGTCTGTAAGGTTTTCAAACTTTCCAGTTGTTGTAGCTCCTTTCGGTATGGTTTTGGGAGGTGGTTATGAAGTTGTAGGTGCGTGTGATAGAGTCGTGGCTGCTGCAGAGCTATATTGTGGACTTGTTGAAGTTGGTGTTGGTCTGATACCTGGTGCAGGTGGTAATTTAAGATTGATTTCAAAACTTGAAGATGAGCAAAAAACAATTATCCCAGGTAATTTTCAAGTTGTTAAACAAGCATTTGAAACAATTGCTTTTGCTAAAGTTTCTTTTTCAGCCCATCATGCTAAAAGTCTTGGCTATTTGACTAGCAATGATAAGATTATTATAAATAAAGATCATATTTTAAGTTGTGCTAAAAATGAAGTCTTAAAGATGAGCGAGGATTATAGCCCACCCAAATATAAGGATAATATTAAACTTCCTGGTAAAACTGGCAGATTAGCATTTGAAAGCACTATTAAAGGATTTGTTAAGTCTGGCAAAATTAGTGAGCATGACGCACTTATAGGACGTAAACTAGCATTTGTTTTGACAGGTGGAGATAAGGGTGGTCCAATGTCAGGAGTTGATGAACAATATCTTCTTGATATTGAACGTGAAACTTTTTTAAGTCTATGTGGCGAAGAAAAGTCAAAAGCACGAATATCTCATATGCTTAAAACAAGTAAGCCATTGAGAAATTAATAAATTATAATAATGTAATTGTAAGTTTGAAATAGTTTTGCAAGTTAATTAACTTATTGAAATGATTAATTTTTTTTTATTTTTTATATCACTTACTATTTCTTTTTGTCAAACATGTTCACAGGATGTTAATTGGTGTTTTGATGTTTCAACTATTCAATCCTTTTACCTTTTCTCTGATGTTAATATTGATGGCACTACAATTGAAAGCGGTTCCGTCCCAGGTTCTGACGAGTATGTTTATTATTGCCCAAATAATGATTGTGATATAATTGGAGCTTTTTACAATAATATATGTATTGGATGGACTTATCCTTACTTTAATACATACTACACTGTACCTATTATGATGAATGATGGCAATCTTGAAAATTACATAATTGAAGGAGAGATTCCTGAGTTTAGATTGTATGATAGATCATCAGGAACAATATATACGGGTCTAGTTCCTAATGATATAGAGCCCTGTAATAATTTTGAAATTAATATTGTTAATTATCTTGAAAGTGGTAGCGAATATTTTGAAACCGTTCAATATGATATTCATTTATTTGAAGGTCACAATTTAGTAAGTTTTCACTCTCTTGATGATAATTCTCTGGTTAGCGATGTTATGTCTCCATTAGGAGCAAATGCTATCAGCGTAATTGGAGAAGGCATAGTTGCGTCAAACTTGAGTAATGGACTATGGGTAGGGAGTCTTACTGAGCTAGATAGGACTAAAGGGTATTGGGTAACTGTATTAAATAACGATACATTAAGAGTGACAGCTAAAGTAGATTCTATGCCTGAGATAGCAGTTTATTACGGCAATAATCTGA
>NZTO01000027.1 GCA_002703375.1 Fidelibacterota bacterium
ACCGCATTCATCAATAACAGCATCTCCTCCACATTCACCGGCGCAATCCTCTACATTCCCATCGCAATCGCAAGCACCATCCGCTATACCATCACCATTACATATACCGCATTCATCATATTCACCAATACAGTCATCCTCACTATCACAAATACCGTCTGAATCCGTATCAATACATCCTGAGTAAACTATTGTATTACAATTTTCAATACTAGCTGATAAAGAACCTGTAGATGCATCTCCAGATAAAACAAGATTACTTAAACAAATATCTCCACTGCCTTCAATTTCAAGAGTTACTAAAGTACCATTTCCAGCTGGAATTACCGAACCAGTAAAAGAAAAACCTAAAACAGTTGACAAACTTGTTGATACAGTAAAGCCATTTGCTTCAGCTTCACCTCCAGATGCATTGACAACATTTGCTCCATCTACATCAAATTGGAAACCTCCAATAGGCTCTGAGCTATCATAATAAATATCGACAAAAGTGTTTTGAGGCTCTCCATTAACGAATTCTACTACTAGCGATGTACCCCCTTCACCTGAAAATACAAAATTACTAAGACAATCATCAGTTATATTTCCTGATAATTCTACTAATGTACCTTCACCAGTTGGAACAACTGCACCAGAAAATGAAAATGCCAATACGGTAGATGAACTTGAACTTATAGTAAATCCATTTGATTCAGCGTCTCCACCTGTTGCACTTTCTACGCATCCGTTATGATCAAACTGAAAACCAGCTATATTTACAGAACTTGTATAATTTAAATTAGCTCCATCAAGACTTAAGAAAACATCTGGATCTGCACAACTTGAACCATCACCATTACATACACCACATTCATCTTCAACAGAATCACCACCACATACACCAGCGCAATCTTCTACATTGCCATCACAATCACAAGTACCATCTGCTATACCATCACCATCACATACACCGCATTCATCTTCAACAGAATCACCACCACATACACCAGCACAATCTTCTACATTGCCATCACAATCACAAGTACCATCTGCTATACCATCACCATTACATACACCGCATTCATCATATTCACCTATACAGTCATCTTCACTATCACATATACCGTCTGCATCATCATCAGTACAACCTGAATAAACTATTGTATTACAACCATCTACATAAGCTTCTAAAGGTGAACCGCCTTCGCCTGAAATCACTAAATCTGTTAAACAAAGCGCAGAAGGATCATCAACTAAAAGATCAACTAAAACACCACTACCAGCAGGAACTACTGATCCTGTAAATGAAAATCCTAGTACTGTTGTTGCACTAGCAGAAACAGTAAAACCATTTGCAACTGCATCACCACCTGAAGCACCTAATAGAGAAACACCATCTTCTACTCCAAATTGGAATCCAGCAATATCCTCAATACTATCGTAAAAAATGCTGACTGTTGTTGGTTCACCTACAGTGACGCATTCTCCACCTGTTGAAGGAAGCGATGTACCACCTATACCTGAAATTACGATATTATCAAAACAAGCATTTAATGATGTAGGCTCATAATCCAATGTTACTAAAATATCTTCCCCTGCTGGAATAGTACTTCCTGAAAAACTAAAACCCAATACAGTAGATGCACTAGTAGAAACAGTAAAACCATTAGCGTTTGCTGTACCTCCAGAAGAACCTATCAAATTTACTCCAGTTACATTAAATTGGAATCCTGCTACATCAACACCACTTGTCATTATAATATCCATGCTACCATCTGAAACATTATCAAAAGATAATTGAATATTACAGCTTGAATCATCACCACCACAAACTCCACAAGAATCTAGAACATTACCATCACAATCACAGGCACCATCAGGTAAACCTTCACCGCAAGGGCCACATTCTCCACTACAAGATGTACCATCACCATTTGGGACACCACAGCAATCCTGACAAGATGAATTATCACCGTTGCAAATTCCACATTCATCAACTTGACCTACACAATCATCTTCTTCATCACATATACCATCTCCATCATCATCAGCACAACCTGAGTAAATTATTGTATTACAATTATCTACTAATGCAGATAAAGAAACACCCCCAGTTCCAGAAACGACCAAATTGCTCATGCAAAAGCCTGAAGCATCACCTTCAATATCTAAATTTACAAGAGTACCTGATCCAGCTGGAATTACTGAACCTGTAAATGAAAAACCTAAAACAGTAGATGCACTAGCGGAAACAGTGAAACCATTTGCAACAGCATCACCACCTGAAGCACCAAGAAGTGAAACTCCATCAACATCAAATTGGAAACCAGCAATATCATCAACGGAATTATAAGCTATACTGATAGTTGATGTTTCAACACACTCTACACCTGCTCCATAAGAAACATCTAATGAAACATTTGCTCCTCCTGATACAACTGCACCAGTAAGACAAACATCATCACTAGCAGTTCCATTATAGGATAAAACTGTTAGTAACCCTGATCCAGGTGGAATAACAGAACCACTAAATGAAAAACCTAATACAGTAGAAGAACTTGAACTGGTCGTAAATCCATTTGCTGCAGCACTACCACCCGAGGCACCAGTTAATTCTAAACCTTCAACATCAAATTGAAATCCAGCTACATCTGATGAATTATTCATAAAAACTTCTACACTTCCATTAACTGCTTCACCTAAAGTAAATGTGACATCCTGTGATAAAGATAGCGATAAAAATAAGGTTAGCAAAATAGACTTAGAATAATTGTAAAATAATTTCATTAATATTTCCTCCTAATATTATTGAATGAGATATGATTCTCTCCGATGATCTCATTATGATTATACTTATACGCACAAATTTATAAAATCTGGATGATTTTAGCAATAATAATTTAATAACATATTGTAAACAAATCTCTTACGTGATATGTATCACAATTTGAAATAAGAAGGTTTGGGAAATATTTGAATAAAATTATCAAATCATTTAAAATATTATAGTAATAATTGATCTAGATGGAATTCTTAAAGCATATTTATTATCATCTAAAATTATTTTTAACTTAAAATCCATATTTTTGTCATTCAATACAATAGTTTTTACATTACCTTTTTTATCGATTGCAGATAAAGATTTTAAATTATTTGATAATACTTTACTTTCAATTATAAAATCACCTGATTGAATGAATCTAGAAAAATGGCCAATATAATAATATGAACTTTGTAAAATGATATCATTATTTTTAACAATGATAGGTGCACTACATAAATTACCAACGTGATTGGGACCACCGCTTTCATCAAGAATTAAATTCCAATCCAACCATCCTACAGTCCACCTATTTAAATCATTAATAATAGAATTTGCATATCTCTCGCCAAGCTTCCAAGATCCTATGTGGGGGCCACCTTCCTGACAACCTTCGGTAAAAATTAATTGTTTATCAGGAAACTTTTCATGCACTTTTTGAACTTTATCAAAATGATCACCTTGCTCATACCAATGAAATCCAGTACCCCATATATATTTGTATGCATTAGGGTCTCCTAAAATAATTTCAGCCCGATAAAGCATTTCATCACGATTATGATCCCAAATAACTATTTTTTTATTTTCAAAATTATACGAATGTAATGCTGGTCCTAAAAAATTTTTAATAAAATCTCTTTCTTCTTCTGCTGTGTAAAGACAAGAATCCCATACCTGTTTAGCAGCAGGTTCATTTTGTACTGAAACCCCCCAAATTGGAATTCCCTCTTTTTCATAAGATAAAATATACTTACAGTAATAATTTGCCCAAGATTTTCTATATTCAGGTTTTAATTTTCCACCATTATTCATTTCTCCATTGGTTTTCATCCAATGAGGAGGACTCCAAGGAGATGCTAGAATTTTTAATGGCTTTCTAGATTTTTTAAATGCATCCTTTATGAATGGAATTAATATTTTTTTATCTCTTTTAATAGAAAAACTACTTAAGTTTTTATCTTCGTTTTTGCAATAATCATAATTTCCTAATGAAAAATCGCAACTATTAATATGTGTTCTTCCGATTGAATAGGCATTACCATTTTTGTTAGAAAAATACAAATCGATAATACTTTGCTTTTTGTCCAAGCTTAATTTCGAATATATACTGGCTGATGATTCTGTAAACGCTCCACCAAAACCCATGAAACTCTGTTTAGTTTTATTTTTGTTTATGTGTATAATATCATTACAATCGTCATTTGATTTAATGTCATTTAAATCTATTTCTTGCAATCTAGCATTCGTGTTTTTTGATGAAATATAAATTTTATNCACAGTTTTAATCCAATTTATAAATTGAAATATACNTAGTTATTTTTTTAAAATTTTNAAATTAGTCATACAATTAATCATTTTGTCCAAAGAATGATGTATGTNATTATCAATTCCAATTGATAAACGAATTATTCCCTTACTTAATCCCATTTTCATTTGATCTTCATCGCTAATTTCAGAAGATGTGCTATTTCCAGGAAGACTAAATAATGTTTTAAAATACCCTAGACTAACAGCAAGCAAACCTACGTTCTGTTCTTGCATTTTTTCCATTAAAGACTCAGCTAGTTCTTCTTTAATCAAATCAATTGCTAAAATTCCCCCAAAGCCATACTGAGTATTCATANTTGTTTTCATCAATAAGTGATTAGGATGNCTTTTTAAACCTGGATACATAACCTTTATACCTAAACTTTCTAATTCTTCGCATATAAATTGTGCATTTTCACTATGTTTTTTTATTCTAATGTGAAGGGTATGTATATTTTTCAAAATACTTGCAGATCTAAAACTATCTAAAACTGGACCAAGCAACATACACATTCCACTATTAACATCTGACANATTTGATATGAAATTTTTATTGGAGCTAATCGAGCCAGCTACACAATCAGATGTTCCATTAATAAATTTTGTTAATGAATGGATTACAACATCAGCTCCTAAATTAATGGGTGTGATTGACATTGGACTAAAAGTGTTGTCAACAACTAATTTGATTGCATTTTTTTTTGCAATTTTACTTAGACTAGGTATGTCAGCTACCTCGAGTAAGGGATTACTAATAGATTCACAATAAATAAGCTTGCTTTTTGAATTTATTTTGCTNTCTACATCATTAAGATTTGCTATATCAACAAACTTAACAGTTATTCCATATCTAGGTAAAATATTTTTAAAAAATGCATAAGTTCCNCCATAAATGGTTCTTGAAGAAATAATTTGATCCCCTTGCTGGCAGATTTGAAGTATTGTGCACGCAATAGCNCTCATTCCAGAAGATGTAATTTGTGAAGCTTCACTATTCTCTAATGCTGATATTGCATCTGATAAATATTTATTACTTGGATTCCAATGTCTACTATAAAGGAAACATCCTTCAATTTCACTTTCAAATAATTCTTTCATTGTTTCAGATTTGAAAAATGTNTAGGTTGATGAATCAGTTATTGAAGGGTTTACTCCTCCGAACTCTCCAAAAGCAGATAATTGTTGTATACTAGTTGCAGGATCAAATTTCATAATTTCCTTTTTTATAATTTTTATTGAAAACAATCATAAATATTTAAATCAAATCATTTTTTTGGGATCTACATACTCATCATATTCATCACTTTTTAAATAACCAAGTGATAATATTGCACTTTTCAAAGTTGAGTTTTCTTCGTGCGCTTTTTTTGCTGCTTTTGCTGCCTTATCGTAACCAATGTGTGGGGTTAGTGCAGTTACCAACATTAAAGATTTGTTAACATTGTCCTTGATTTTTTTTTCGTTAGCTTTAATATCAATGATACAGTTATTTGTAAAAGAGTTTACTACATCTGAAAGTAATCTTATAGATTGTAAAATATTNTAAGCCATTACAGGTCTATATACATTTAACTCAAAATTACCTGATGCACCTGCAAAAGTCAATGTCGCATCATTACCAATAACTTGTGAACATACCATTGTTACTGCTTCACACTGAGTAGGATTGACTTTGCCTGGCATAATTGAACTACCGGGCTCATTTGATGGCAATATAATTTCACCAATTCCAGCCCTAGGACCACTTCCTAACCAACGAATATCATTAGCAATTTTATTTAAAGAAATAGCTAGACCTCTTAGAGATCCAGATACCTCAACAACAGAATCATGACAGCCAAGTGATTCAAATTTATTTGGAGAAGTTTTAAAAGGTAAGGATGTAATTTTTGCAATTTCTTTAGCACAATCTACATCAAAATTATTAGGTGCATTTAGGCCTGTACCTACAGCAGTACCACCCATTGGTAAATATAATAAAAATTTAAAGNTGTTTTTTATTGATATTATAGAATTTTCTATTTGTTTTGAATAACCAGAAAATTCTTGGCCAAGTGTTAAAGGAGTAGCATCTTGTAAATGAGTTCTTCCAATTTTAACAATTTTATTAAATTCATCGCATTTTAAATTTAGTTTTTCAAGCATGTTATCTAATGCTGGTAATAAATTATTATTGATCTGGATTGCTGAAGCAATATTAATTGCTGTAGGGAAAGTATCATTTGTAGATTGAGACCTATTAACATGATCATTTGGATGAACTGCGCTATCAACTCCCAATTTATTTCCTAATTTGTCATTAGCTATATTTGCTATTACTTCATTAAAATTCATATTTGTTTGAGTTCCACTACCAGTTTGCCATACTACCAAAGGAAATTGATCATCATATTTTCCTTTAATAACTTCATTACTTGCTTCTTGAATCACATTTTTTATATCATCTGAAANTAAATTATTATTATTATTAATTTGAGCTGCTACATATTTAATAATACCATATGCTTTAATAAATTCTCTTGGAAAAACTTCATTACCTATGTTAAAATTCAGTAAAGATCTTTGAGTTTGAGCACCCCAGTATTTATCTGATGCAACTTTAATTTCTCCCATACTATCTTTTTCGATCCTATATGTCATTTTTNCTCCTATAAAATTGTAATAATTTACATTTTTTAATCCTTCAATAAATGTATTTATTATTAATTTATAACATAAAAAAATTAAATTATTTAAATCAAGAAGGGATTTCAAAGATGAAAAGAAAAAAAATATCGCTAATTGGTGGTGGGCAAATTGGAGGGAATCTTGCGTTATTAGCTGCTCAAAAAGAACTGGGAGATGTTTTCATTTATGACATACCTAATGCTGAGGGTATGATCAAAGGTAAAGCTCTTGATATTAGTCAATTGTGTCCTCTTGGAGGATATCATTCAAATATTAGTGGCTCTTCAAATCCTGAAGATTTATATGATTCTGACGTAGTTATAATTACTGCAGGAGTACCTAGAAAACCTGGCATGAATAGAGAAGATTTATTAGATATAAATATTAAAATTATAACTGATGTTGCAAAAAACGTAAAAAAATATGCTCCAAATGCTTTTGTAATTGTTCTTTCAAATCCATTGGACGCTATAGTTTATTCTTTTTATAAAGTCTCAGGTTTTGATAAACAAAAGGTTGTTGGTATGGCAGGAGTTTTGGATAGTACTCGATTTAAAACATTTCTGGCTATGGAAACTGGTTATTCAGTTAAAGATGTTAATTGTATGGTACTTGGTGGACACGGAGATACTATGGTTCCCATACTACGACTTGCTACCATTGGGGGTATACCTGTTGAACAATTAATCTCAAAAGANAAACTTGATAAAATTGTAGAAAGAACGCGTTTTGGTGGTGGCGAATTAGTAAAATTATTTGGTAATGGTTCTGCATATTATGCTCCAGCAGCNTCAGCTATCGAAATGGCTGAATCTTATTTAAAAGATAGTAAAAGAGTTTTACCTTGCGCATCTTTGTGTGAAGGTGAATTTAATATAAATGGGTATTTTATTGGAGTACCCACTGTTATTGGTAAGAAAGGTGTTGAAAAGATACTTGAATTTGAACTTTTAAATGATGAAAAGAGAGCTTTAAATGATACACTAGAATCAGTTAAAAAAACAGTTTTAGAAACAGGTTTATGATAATTGCATAATTATGATCATGTTATATGGGATTGGAACGGCACTCTATTAGATGACTTAAATTTAAGTTTAGATTCTTTAAACTACGTACTTAAAAAAAGAAATAAGAATTTAGTTGATAAAACATTCCATGAGAAAAATTTCTGTTTTCCTATCAAAGACTATTATAAAAAACTTAATTTGGCGACAGATAGTAAAAATTTTGAGTTAATTTGTAATGATTTTAACAAATATTACAAAGAATTCATAATAAAGTCTAAACTAAGAAATGATGNATTTATTACCTTAGATCAAATTAAAAATTTAAATATTGATCAATCAGTTTTATCAGCACTCGAACATAAAAAATTAAAAAAAATGATGAATTACTATAAAATCGATCATTTTTTTAAATATGTTCAGGGAGTAAATAATGATGAGGCAAGTGGNAAGATAAAAGAAGCAAAAAAACTAATTTCTTTAATTAATGCTGAACGAAAAAAAATACTTCTGGTAGGTGATACAAATCATGATAGCGAAGTGGCAGAAGCACTGGGAATTGATTGTATTTTAATATACAGTGGTCACCAATCAGTCAACATTCTTCAAAAATCTTGTAGAAAAATTATTAAGAATTTTGAAGAGCTACTTAAATATTTATAATTGTAAATCAATTACATCACCTACCTTTAAGATACTTCTTTTGACAATTTAAAATGAAATCTTCTGCTGCTTTAGCCTTACCTATTTCTCTTAAATTTATAATTTTAAGCGCATTATTTATTCCAATTCCGTAATTGTCTGGCTCGTAATAAAATGCATCTAATCTTTTTGTCAATTCAACTGATTCAAATTCTGAAATCTTCGTAATATTTTCTTCTGAATAACTATCTAACATTGTAATTATTAANGGAGGNAGCCANTATATATTTCTNTTTTTTTCNATATTTTTAGTACTATCAACTAAACTATTAAANGTTAAATACCCNNTGANAAAACCATCAANNNAGCCTACTTTCCTATTCAAATTCCAGNTTTTCCAATCTTCTCCGTTAAAATTTGTGATTTCACCTGAAAAAACAAAATTTATAATAATTAAAAATTGTAAATATTTTATCATATTTTCCCTATTGACTGTTTTTTTTAAAAATTGGAATAGGAATCATTTTGTGAATNTTATTATTCCTATGTTTAAGATATATATTCAAAGCTTTTTTTTGTTCACTAGTTAATTTAGATTTACCATCATAATCCATTGCCCATTCTAATTCGTCATATGTTACACCAATTTGTTCTTCATCAGTTCTTCCATCATCCCATAATCCATCTGTTGGTTTAGCATCNAAAATTTCATCTATAATTCCAATTTTTTTTGATAAACTATAAACTTCAGATTTCATTAGATCAGCTATAGGACTAATATCGACACCTCCGTCACCATACTTAGTATAAAAACCAATTCCAAAATCTTCCACCTTATTTCCTGTCCCAACTACAAGGCCATTTTTACTACCTGCAATTAAATATAATGTAGACATTCTTATTCTAGCTCTTGTATTGGCTAAAGATAAATTAGTTTGTAGTTTTTCTGGAACAGATTGCTTCATACTATCAAATGTTTTAGATAAATCAATGCTAAAATCTTCGACAAAAGAAAAATTGTTTTTAAGCCAAGCTATATGTTTNATTCCTCTATCTGTTTCATTTTTATTTTGATGTATTGGCATTGTTACTACTATTGTTTTTTTCCCAGTCATGGCGCAAAGAGCTGAGGTTAAAGCTGAATCAATACCTCCAGAAATACCAACAACAAAACATTCCATAGAATTATTTTGTAAATATAATTTTAACCAATTTGATATTTTATTTTCTAAATTCATTTAAGGCCTCAATCTTTGTAACATTCTTGGATATGGTATTGTTTCTCGAACATGAGGAAGTTTACAGATCCAAGCTACAACTCTTTCTATACCCATTCCAAAACCTGCATGCTGAACACTACCATATTTTCTTAAATCTAAATACCATTCAAATTCATTCTTAGGTAATTTTTCATGTTTTACTCTTTCAAGTAATACCTCAAGGTTAGACTCTCTTTCTGATCCTCCAATAATTTCACCATAACCCTCCGGTGCTAAAAAATCCATTCCTAAGACAACTTTTTCATTTTCAGGATCTCTTTTCATATAGAATGCTTTAATTTGAGTTGGAAATCTATGAACTATAACAGGTTTATCATATTGTTCTGAAATGAATGTTTCTTCAGGAGAACCAAAATCTCCCCCCCATTCAAAATTAAATCCTCCCTCATTTAACATTTCTACACATTCAGTATAACTTACTTTTGGAAANGGAGCTTTAATTTTTTCTAGCTTTGAAATATCTCTACCAAGTATTTTTAATTCTAATTGTCTGTTTGAAAGTACTCTCTTAACGATAAATTCTAGTAATTTTTCACCCCATTCCATATCTTCGTTTAAATCACAGTAAGCTAGTTCAGGTTCTACCATCCAAAATTCAGTCAAATGTCTTCTTGTTTTGCTTTTTTCTGCACGAAATGTTGGACCAAAAGTATATACTCTTCCAAAAGCCATTGCATTGGCTTCATTATACAATTGACCAGATTGACTCAAATACGCATTTTCTCCAAAATAATCTGTGGCAAATAATGTTGTAGTGCCCTCACAAGCATTTGGTGTAAAAATAGGAGTATCGATTAATGTAAAATCATTATTATCGAAGAAGTCCCTAGTTGCCTTAATAATTTCGTGCCTAATTTTCATTATTGAGTGTTGTCTTTTAGATCGAAGCCATAAATGTCTATTATTCATTAAAAAATCAGTACCATGTTCTTTTGGAGTTATAGGATAGTCTTTACTAATATTATGAATAATAAGATTTTTGACTTGAATCTCACATCCACCTTCTGCTTTTTCATTGCTTGTTATTTTTCCTTCAACACTAACAGAACTTTCTTGAGTCAAGGTTTTAAATTCATTAAAAAGTAGTTCTCCAATTTCTGGCTTAAAAAAAATTCCTTGCAAAATACCTGTACCATCTCGAAGCATTAAAAAACCAATCTTTCCACTACTTCTTTTATTGTAGACCCAACCATCAAGCCTTACATCTTCATTAATAAAACTTTTTACATTCTTAATTAATATTTTTTTCACTTTAAACCCCTTTAATTTTACCAGGTTGATGTTATTTGATTTAAGATATCATCTGATAATTTATTTACTGCTAATCTTACTGCACTTTCTCTAGGAGATCCAAATTCATTTTCATCCTCTGAATCTACCAATCCATCACCGTCATTGTCAATAAAATCATTACTTATGTCCAGACCAGTTCCATATGCACCCCATGCAGAACGATTTGATTCTAATAATAACTCATCTCTTGTTAAATCATACCATATAATATTTACATGGATAACTATTCTATATTCTTCAACTTGTTCATATGTTGTATTAGATTGATAACTATAAGTGTATGGTCTGTCCTCAATTTTTTTTATAGTAATATTCAATCTACTATCAGCAATATCTTGATCTNCAATATCAAGGATATTTTCGGAAATGAATCTATCTAAAACAATCTCGCTCATTTGATCATTAATGCCAAATTCAGATGAATCATTAATAATTGGAGAAATAGAAATAGTTTTTATATGTGNAGGTAAAGATCCCTTAAGAGAATAAAAACTACAACTACTAAAAAGTAGAGCTAGTAAAAATATGTTAATCTTTTTTTTATTTCTTGATAATTCCATACTCTTGTATTTTTCTATATAAAGTTCTCTCTGAAATATTTAATGACTTAGCAGTTTTTCTTCTATTATGATTAAATTTTTGTAATGTTCTCTCAATCATTTCATGCTCTATATCATTCATACCTAGCTCACCAATAGATTCATCTCTGATCGAATAATATCTACCATCATCTAAATCCTTAATTGAATCAATATCAATTTCTTCTTTATCTTTTTCACTATTTACTGGAGGTAAATATAATGCTTTATTACTTGGCTGTACTTGATCAAGAGGATATTTATTTCCATAAAATAGTTGTTTCAATTCATTAATATCCTGCCTTATATATAGCAATTGCCTTAAAATCAATTCTCTCTCAATTTCGTCTTTATCTTTATCAACAATTGTTGGTAAATTCGGATTTGATTGCCAAGTATCTTTACCTAACACTTTTAAAACCATTTCATTTCCTATTCTTTGTCCTTTATGTTGGACAATAAGACTTTCAACAATATTTTTCAATTCTCTTACATTACCGGGCCAAGCATATGATTTTAAAGCATTTATAGCGTCAGAACTAAATCCTTTGAACGCAATGTCATTTTTTGCACAAAATTGCAAACCAAATCTTTCAACAAATAAATGAATATCTGTCAAGCGATCTCTTAAATTTGGAACATTAATTGTAATTGTTTTTAGCCTAAAATATAAATCTTTTCTAAAATTATTTTTTACAACCTCATCAGCCAAATCTTTATTTGTTGCAGCAATTATCCTTGCATCAACTTTTTGTGTTTTTGTGTCACCAACCTTTATAAATTCGCCTTCTTCAATAACACGCAATAATTTCGCCTGCGTTTCTAAAGGTGTTTCTCCAATTTCATCGAGAAAAATTGTACCTTTATGAGCTGCTTCAAAATATCCTTTTCTGTCTGCACCTGCGCCAGTAAAACTACCTTTTTTATGGCCAAAAAGCTCACTTTCAATTATACCCTCAGGAATAGCACCGCAATTTACAGTAATTAAATTTTCAAATTTTCTTCTACT
The DNA here is from genome assembly GCA_002703375.1 of Fidelibacterota bacterium. GTDB lineage: Bacteria > Fidelibacterota > Marinisomatia > SCGC-AAA003-L08. The sequence goes on from NZTO01000027.1 coordinate 12,801, forward strand.
ATTTTTATGCACTGCTTTAGCAACCATTTCCTTGCCACTTCCAGATTCACCATTTATTAAAACAGAAATCTCAGTATTTGAAACCTGCCCTATTAAATTCAACATATCTTGCATAGGCTCTGATTCGCCAATCATACCAACAGATTTTTTTATTTTATCAAAATCAACCATTCTTATCCTCCAAGATATTTTTTGATTTATAACTCAAACCTTTTTTACCTATGTCTTTTCTGAAATACATATCTTTAAATTTAATTTTTTTAATATTTTCATATGCATCAACTATTGCATCATCTAAATCATTTCCAAAACCAACCACATTTAAAACCCTTCCCCCGTTAACAATAACTTTATTTTTATTTTTTATTGTTCCAGCGTGGAAAACTAGGACATCATCCTCAATTAAAATTTCCTGACCTTTAATATATTCATTTGGATATCCATTAGAAGCCAAAACAATTGTGACACATGTTGCATCTGAATTCTTAATTTTGTAATCATCTAAATTCTGTATAGTTGCTTTATGTATCAAATCATACAAAGATGATTGTAATAAAGGTAATACAACTTGAGTTTCAGGGTCGCCCATTCTTACATTAAATTCAATAACATAAGGCTTTCCATCAACTAGCATAAGCCCAGCATATAAAAAACCTTTAAAAGGGAATCCTAGACCTATCATATAATCCAATACAGGTTTATAAATTTCCTCTTTAACCTCATTTATTAAACTTCTAGTAGATAATGGTGTTGGAGAATAAGCTCCCATTCCTCCTGTATTAGGACCAAGATCATCATCAAAGGCCCTCTTATGATCTTGTGCAGTATTTAAAACTTTAAAGTTTTTTCCATCACAAACTGCAAAAACAGACAATTCTTCACCTTCCAAAAATTCTTCAATAAGAATTTTATCTGATGATTTACCAAAATTATCTTCATCAAAAATACTAACTATTGCCTGATTAACATCATTTAAGTCGTGGCATACAAAAACACCTTTTCCTGCAGCTAATCCATCAACCTTGATTACAAAAGGTAAACCATTTTTTTCAAAATAGTTCATAATATCTTTGCTTGTTTTACAAATATAAAAATTAGGTTGATTAACATTACATTCATTTAAAACTTCTCTAGCAAATATTTTACTAGTTTCTAATTGTGATGCAAATTTTGATGGTCCAAAAATTAATTTATTTTCATTTTCAAAATAATCAACAATACCTTTCTCTAGTGGTGCCTCAGGACCAACTATTGTAAGATCAACATTGTTTTCTTTTACAAAATTCAAAACTTCTTTAGGATTATTAATATCTATATTAATGTTTGTTGCAATATCTTGAGTACCTCCATTGCCTGGAGCACAATATATTTTGTGAATTTGCTGATCCTTCATTAAAGACCAGACAAAAGCATGTTCTCTACCACCATTACCTAAAACTAAAATATTCTTTTTCATATAAATTTAACTATCCTTATACTTTATTTTCATACTGCTTAATCTTATCCCTTAATAATGCAGCCTGTTCGAATTGTAAATTCTTTGCGTGTTTTAGCATTTCTCTTTTCATTTTGTCTAAAGTTTCTTGACTCTCAATGTTTTCTATATCAAAATCGTCTAAAATTGAATTTTTAATATTTTCTTCATTACTATCCTCATCAGCAACTCTCGTTGACAAATTTATTTCTTCTAAGGATTTAATAATAGTTTTTGGAACAATATTATATTTTAAGTTATGATTTTTCTGAATTTTACGCCTTCTATTTGTTTCATCAATAACGTATTGCATAGAATCAGTTACTTTGTCAGCATAAAAGAATACATTTCCTTCACTATTTCTTGCAGCTCTTCCGGATACCTGCATTAAAGAGGATTTTGATCTTAAGAATCCCTCTTTATCAGCATCCAAAACTACTACTAAAGATACTTCAGGTAAATCAAGTCCTTCTCTAAGTAAATTTATTCCAACTAAAACATCAATAACACCTAAACGAAGTGATCGTAAAATTTGGACTCTTTTAATACTATCAATATCGCTGTGTAAATAATCGGTTGCAATATTAGCCCCATTCAAGTAATCAGTCAAATCTTCAGCCATTCTTTTTGTTAAAGTTGTAATAAGAACTTTTTGATTTTTTTTAATCCTAATTTTACATTCTTTAATTAGATCATCAATTTGTCCCTCAGTAGGTTTAACAACAATTACAGGGTCCAATAAGCCAGTTGGTCTAATAATTTGCTCAACAAATTCACCAGAGGTTTTTTCAAGTTCCCAATCAGCAGGTGTAGCAGAAACTGAAATAAGCTGATTAATACTACTTTCAAATTCTTTAAATTTCATCGGTCTATTATCAAGAGCTGATGGAAGCCTAAACCCGTATTCAATCAAATTTAATTTTCTAGCTTTGTCGCCATTATACATAGCTCGAATTTGAGGTATTGTCACATGCGACTCATCAATGAACATAATGTAATCATCAGGAAAAAAATCTAGCAAACAACTAGGTCTCTCCCCGGCTTTTCTATGTTCCAAATGTCGAGAATAATTTTCAATTCCTGAACAATAACCAAGTTCAGCCATCATTTCAAGATCATATATAGTTCTTTGTTCTAATCTTTGTGCCTCTAATAAAGATTCATTTTCTCTTAATTCTTTTAGTCTTTCCGATAATTCGATTCTAATATTCTTCATTGAAGATTTAAGATTTTTCTCATTTGTTACAAAATGTTTTGCTGGATAAATGGCATAAGAATCAATATTTTGCTCCTTATAACCAGTCATACTATCAAAGGTGTAAATTTTTTCTATATCATCTCCAAAAAATTCAACTCTTAATGGTTTTTCGTCATAAATGGGAAATATTTCTAATATATCTCCTCTGACTCTAAATGTTCCAGGCTCTAAAACCATTTCATTTCTAATATAATGAATATCAACTAAGTTTCTTAAAATAGATTTAAATTCTACTGTATCACCTACTCTAAGATAAACAAGCATACTTTTATATTCTTTTGGTGAACCCAATCCATAAATGCAACTAACGCTTGCTATTATAATCACATCCTTTCTGCTAAGTAAAGATGAGGTTGCTCTCAACCTTAAACGATCAATTTCTTCATTCATTGACATATCTTTTTCAATAAATGTATCCGTAACAGGCAAATACGCTTCAGGCTGATAGTAATCATAGTAAGAGATAAAAAACTCAACAGAATTATTAGGAAACAATGCCTTAAATTCACCGTAGAGTTGAGCTGCCAATACCTTGTTATGAGATAAAATTATTGAAGGCTTTTGAACAGATTCGATTACTTTTGCCATGGTGTAAGTTTTACCAGAACCAGTAATTCCAAGCAAGGTTTGATAATTTTGTCCATTTTTAATACCATCAGACAAGGCTTTTATAGCTTTTGGCTGATCTCCTGCTGGAGAAAATTCTGAAACAACTTTTAATTCTGCCATAATGGCAATAATTTAACACTTTGTAACGGGAAAATACAATGACATAAAATCATTATTTTAATAGTAAATTAAAAGTAATTCTTACTGCTAAATTTAAACCTATACTTTAAATAATCTTTACAAACTATATATTTATATGAGCTTTGAATATTTTAATCTATCACCTGATATAATATACCAGAATAATCAATCATGAACAATTCTCCTTCATCATTTTCTCCAAAAGATGAAAGATAAAAACTTTTTTTATCAATGCTATTCATTATAGAATTAGTGTGATTTTCAAAATTATAAATATCTTTGCCATTATAATTAAAACTCCATACTTTTCCAGTACAATAATCTCCAAAAATATATTTACCATACAATTCGGGAATTAATTTCCCACGATAAACATAACCACCTGTAACAGAACAACCATCTCTATCCTTTTGCTTAATACCTGCTAATGTCTTAATGTAATTTGCATTATTAGGATATTCATAAATAGGTAAAGTTAAATTTTTAGAATTACACTCAGAAGATTCAAAACAATGAAATCCTTCCATGATTTTCCATCCNTAATTTAAGCCNCCTTNGCCTGAAGANGATTCAAAATTAATTTCCTCAAANTTATTTTGCCCAACATCTCCTAAGTATTTATCTCCAGTNAATTTATCAAATGAAAATCTCCATACATTCCTGAGACCATAAGACCAAATCTCTTTTTTAGCACTATTGTTATATGCGAATGGGTTATCTTTAGGGATACCATAGGGATCACCATCATTCACATCAATTCNTAAAATTTTTCCAAAATAATTATTTAAATTTTGTGCTCTATTTTCAGGATCACCTGCTGAACCCCCATCTCCAACAGAAATATATAAGTACCCATCAGGGCCAAATTCTAAATGTCCACCATTATGATTTGAATATGGCTGCAAGATTTTCAAAAGAATCTTTTCTGAATTTTTATTTACAAACATTTCTTTACAATGGAAGCGAGATATAACTGTATATCCCTCTTGATCAATATAATTAACATAAAAATATCCGTTACTAGAAAATTTTGGATGAAATGCAAGGCCTAACAATCCTCTCTCATCTGCTGGATAAAAAGTTTGATGAACTCGATCACTAATNTCTAAAAATGGACTAGTCATCTTTTTTTTATTTTTTAACAATTGAATTATACCGTCTTGTTCAACTACAAAATGATAATTATGATTTAATTTAAAAGATGTNACATAAATTGGTTTATCAAAACCATCATTAATTTTTGATAATTTCAAATCAGCTTGGATAAATGAAAATATAAAAAAAATAATTTTAAANAATACCATTATCTTCCTANAATAATATTAATTAATAAAATCACATCAAGTACATCAATTACATCATCATCATTTATATTAGCTGAAAATAATTGCTGCTCAGAAGGCTCTAATAAATCCAATATAAAATTTATTATTATTATTATGTCTTGAATATTTACAACATCATCAGCGTTAATATCGCCAAGTATAATATTATAAAATTCATCAATTACAAAATCCCATATACCACGGCCATACGTTCCAAATCTAGCAGTATTAAGTTCAGGAATAAATTCAACAGACCAATATGTTTGGTCTGGAGCAGATACCCCTCCTAAATACATCCATTGATTTTCATTCTCACTATAAATATAAGGACCAATTTCTGTAGCAGCGAAGTACAAATCTCCTTCATCATTTCCAGATATTTCATATACAAGAGTACTTGGTAAGCCACTGTTAAATGGTACAAAGCTTTCACCAAAATTTTGACTTTTATATATAGGAGGATTTGAATATCCACTGCCTCCAATTAGAACAGTATTAACTTGTGATGGAGAGGGATAAATAGTAGCTCCATAAAAATATTGTGGAGGCGGACCCGAAAAGTTAAATGTTTGAGTCCAATTATTTCCACTATCTAAACTATAGAAAAAAGTTCCATCTTCTGTTAAAACAAATCTAATAGAAGGGTCAATTGGAGAATAAGCCATTGCTGATATTTTTGAGTTAAAATTATATGGTAGTTCCTCATAACTTATNGAAANAGAACCACCAGTTAGCTCAATGATATGTCCNCCTCCTGACGGCCCACCNCCNCCAAGCCATGCCTTATTTGGCTCAGTGGGATGCTCAATNAATGGAGCTAGCCATAGATAATCAGATCCAGGAAAATTAAGCATAGCACCATTATCATCTAATTGAGGATTATCATAATACATAGTAAAGCCAGGATAATTACACCAAATAGTTTCTCCTCCATCTCCTGATGATAAATGCCCATAATCTCCACTTATTGATTGTTCAAATTCTAGTATGCCGCCTTCATCTCCAATTGTTCTTTGNAAACCTTGATCTTGACTACCGGCATAGATGTGATNAGGGTATGTTTTTTTAGTATATGTTGAGTAATATTGACTTACACCAAGCCCATACAAAGATAAATTTTGTGTAGAATTTAAATTATCATTTGATATATACAAACCACCATCGGTTGATATTAATGCTATTTCATTATTATTATTATCTAAAAAGAAACGTATTTCAGGAATATCAGCATGAAGCAAGTTTTCAGGATCTTCATAATATTGCCACCAATTATTAACTAAATCCCATGATGATGCAGAATTGTAGCTCACGAATAATTCAATTCCTCCAATTCCAACAATATTTGTATTAATGTTTGAAGAATTAAAGCTATTTGACATAAATGTCCATTGTGGCTGATTTCCTTTATCTAGCCAATTTAAACCGCCATCATCTGAAAAATATATTCTTTCTCCAACTTTAGCGTACAAAAAAATATTTTCATCAAAACCTCCAGTCAGCATATTATCTCCNCTCTCAAAGGTTGAAATATTTCCTAATTCATCAAGTTGATCATTGCTATTCAAAATATAAATTTGACTATTATTCAAAACATAAACATCAGATTCTACATATCTAGAAGTCCACATATCGTATCCACTATCATTTTCAAACATTACTACTTTTTCAAAATTCTCACCATGGTCGATAGATTTATAAATAGCACAAGCAGCATTCCAGTTTTGATAATCCCACTCTTTGACTAATAAATAAATTGTATTTTGGTCATCATTTTTTATAACAGATCGAATTGTATTTCCCCAATCATCAAGAGCTTCTAAACCATTAGCTTCTTGAATAGTAACACCNTCATTATCAGTNTAAAAAAATGATTTTCCTCCACAAATAAGTAATCTTCTATATTCATTAAAATCTTTATACCTTATCATTTTAATATCTCTAATTTGCATATGATCATTTAATGATATCCAGTTATCGCCCTGGATTGTACCTTTCCAAACGTTTCCTCCAGACGATCCACAATAAATTAATTCATTATCAAAATCTATTTCAGCAGTATGAATTCTACCAGCAAGATTATTACTTCCTTTTTCATTCCAGACGCCACTAATTTCTCTTTCTAATATTATTTCTCTTAATTGATCTGAATCATCCCATCCTTCTTGAATTAAATTTTCTCTAAGGCTATTTATTTTTTTTGTTTTTTGTTGTCTTAATTTTTGATTTAATAATCTCCAATCTGTATCTGGAGCAGAACGATGCATATTGTTCATCCATTCTTTTCTACCTTGTTTAAATTTTTTTCTGTCTTTTTTCTTATTAACATATTCTGTAGGTGTAGGCATGGAATTTTTACTAGGAACAAAATTCTTTATGTAAATGATTAATAACAAAAAAACTAGTGTCAAAATCTTTAAGATACTATTGTAATTAGAATTCAATAGTAACTCCAGCTACTGGCAATTGCTTATATTGATATGCCATTTCTTTTCTACCATCGGGAAGATGAACATATTCCCACTGATTATTTCTATTAAAAACATTTTGAAGATCAAGAAAAGTGATAATATTTATCTTATTAAAATTAAACCTTCTTAAAATCATAATATCTAATCTACTGTAAAAATTGTATCNTTCAGAATTCCAATTATCCGAGAAAACCCATTCCCTATGCTGAGGTAAATACGATCTTGGTGTATATGGTCTTCCTCCCATATATCTATACCTAAAGCTTATTTCTAATATATCAGAGGGCATGATAGGTAAATATAAAAGATATTTCAAAAAATTATCAGATCGAATAGTATTATACCAATCATATTGCCTAAAATGAAGTTTATATCCTCCTAAAAATGTCATAACCTGTCCGTAATCCATTTTTTTAGAATAGGTTTCTCCTTCCTTCCCAGGCCTAGGATCATCTGCTACCGATACAGAGTTAGAATAGCTTAATGTTGTATACCAATTATTTGAATATTTTTTTTGAAGAAATAATTCTACACCTCTAGAATTTTCTGTTCCTACACTTATACGTCCTATGTACTGATCAAGTGAATCTTCTGAAATATCTGAGTTCCTAATGGGTATATCATAATAATTTTTGTTGTATATTTCTAAAGTAGCTTTAGTATCTTTTGCAAAATATCTTTCAAAACCTATAACAAACTGTTCAGTGTGAGAGTTTTTTAATTTACAATTGCATCCTTCGCTGTATAGTTCATTGTTTGGATTCATCAACATCCAATAAGATGGCGTTTGATAATATAATCCGTAAGCAAAGTTTATCATAGTTATTGGATTAATTTCAAATGACAAACCTAATCTTGGTGCAATCTGATTAGTATTATTATATGGAACATTATTATAATGCGCCCCCATAGTTAATTTAATTTTGTTCAAGTGATATTTAAATTGAGTAAACGCTGAATATTTTCTTATTGTTCCACTAGTATTTTGTTCAAGACCAGGGTTTATTAAATCATCATTATAGAAACCTATAATTGGATGATCCATATTATNAATAGATTCGTCTGATAACCATTCAATATATGAATTTGAATCACTAAAATATCGTGTTGGTTTAATATTTTCTAAATTACCAAACCAATCTACAGAATTTTCAAACCATTCATTGTAATCATTTATATCTGATTTATCTAAATATTGGTTTTGTATTGGGTCATAATAGAGAAAGGTGTAGATTGTATCAGCCCTAAAACTTTCATCAAATACATAACTCCCCTCTTTNATATTGAAACCAGAGTTAAATGTAATATTATTATTTATTTTATATACAAATTGACCTTTTAAATAGGTATCTTCTTCAATATTATTCCTAAATATGTACTGATCTTTTAAACTATTATTTTTGGTATAAACACTACTAATCCATTCAGATCTATTTGTGGCTCCAGTAATAAGATAATATCCATTTGAAGAAAATAGAGATTTGTATGTTAATCCATAGGTAATTTGCTCTCCTTTAAAATCTACATATTCTGCACCATATAAATCAGGCCTACTTTCATCTTCAATGTTGATATTATCATTTCCAATAATAAGATTAAATGTTAATTTATTTTTAGCATTTATATCATATACTAACTTTGACTGGGCATTCCAATATTCTGGCACTGATGTCATTCCAGCACTTTTTATTACATATTTTAAAAATGATTTCCTGTAGGAAGTCATATATGATGCTTTATTTTCAATGATTGGACCCTCAGCAACAAAACCTACCCCCCCCATATTAGCTTCAGCCTCAATCTCGTGTTTTTCTTTATTGCCCTCTCTTAGAGTAACATCCATCACTGACGATTGTTTGTCACCATATTTTGCAGGAAAACCACCAGCAAAAAAATCAATTTTTTCAATAAAAGCTGAATTAACGAAGTTTACTGGTCCTCCTCCGGTTCCCTGTTCACCAAAATGATTAGGATTTGGAATTTCTAAATTATCCATAATNAATAAGTTCTCACCAGCATTACCTCCGCGAACAATAATTTCATTACTCTGATCTCCATCTGAAACAACTGAGGGCAGTGCTTGCATCATCATCTGTATATCATATACTCCAACTGGATCGGAACGTATTTCTTCGTAATCCATAGTACGATTACTTACAACTGCATCTTGAGTCTTTTCAAAATAGCCTTCATTCACAAAGATGGCTTGGCCTTCAACAACAGACTTTTCAAGGTATAAATTTAGGTGGGTTTTATTATTTGTAGTAACATTCACATTAGGTCTCATAATTGGGTGATACCCAATCATATTAATTTGAATTGTATAGCTTCCTACTGGTATNTTTTTGATTATAAATGTTCCATCTTTATCAGTAGAAGTTCCAATGNTTGAATTAATGATAACAATATTTACATCTGATAAGGGTTGATGAGTTTCCTTATCAATAATTTTTCCACCCAAACTACCAGTAAAATTTGCTAATGAAATAGAAAAGAATGATAAATATATTATAAAATTAATTAACATTTGTAAAAAATCCCATATTAGTAAAAATAATGGGATTTTTGTTATAATTGNTCTGTATATCTAAACCTGATTATTCTAATATTAAATTTATTAACTGAACAATATCCAATATATCAATCACTGAATCACTNTTNATATCGCCTACAATAAATTGATAGTTAGTTGGANNTACAACTTCAAGAATTATATTTATCGTTATTACAATATCTAGAATGTCAATAGTCTCATCAGCATTTAAATCTCCCAGATTACTATTTGAAAAAGATGAAGTGTACAATCCAGTTCTTTTCAAATCACCTCTATACATATTCCAATAACTAGTAGCACTTCCTTGCTCTTTAATGTCCAAAATTGTTAATCCACCTGTCATACCATAAATCAATTCCATATCCATATCACCATCCAAATCAGTAATCATTGGTGAGCTGTTTGTTCCAAATAAGTAATTAATTGGAAAATGATTATAATTACTACCATCCATATTTAAAACTAAAATATTTCCAGAAACGGTACTTGAAACAATTTCCACAAAATTATCATTATTTAAATCAAAAAATGAGGGTGTAGAATTAATACTACCATTGTAAAAAATTGGCCATCCTGAAATATTATTTCCAAACTGATCAATAGCATATATTCCACCTGTTTCTGTTCCAAAGAAAATTCCTACAGTAGAATTACTGAAATTTGTAAAGCTAATTGCTGTTGTAATCGCACCATCTGCCAAATAGGTAAAATTCAAATCCCCTTCTGAGTTTATACTATACAGATTTCCACCTTCATCGCCAGCAAGAATAGATATATTGCCATCAATATCAAGGATTGATGGTGCATTTTTAAATTTATAATTTGATGTTANAAAATCTTCCGATGTACCATCATCATAGACAACTAATATTTTATTTTCACTTTCAGTTGCAAAAACTATATCATCTTTACCGTTATTGTTAAAATCGTAAACAGCACCACCCTCACGGATTTTTTCATTTACTTCACATGGAAATCCAGATACAGTTGAACCATCGTGATTTAAAGCAAAAACATCTCCAGATGATGAAAAACCAGCAAANACAATTTCTTTTTCATCATCATTATCAATATTGCAAATTACTGGAGTCCCCATTAAAAATTGATTAGAATCATATATTACCTCTGGGTTACCCAAATGATCAAAAATGTATAGTTCCTTTGTTTTAGATGTAACAACCAATTCAAGATCNCCATCATTATCTANATCATCTANAGCTGGTGAACCCCAAACATCATCTCCAATGGTATATGACCANATAGAATTTCCATTTTTATTGATTACTTGTACTGTTCCTGAATTATCCACAAATATAACTTCTTTTTCATTGTCATTATTAATATCAATAGCAATTGGTGACCCAATAATTTCAATATTTGTTACAATGGGAAAATTAGCTTGGTTTAAACTAACATTTAATTCAAAAGGGTACTCTTCTACGTAAATCTCACCATTTGATGAAGTTCCACTTAGAATAAGACTTAGTGAGTAATCTCTAATCTCAGCTTCTGGTAATATGTATATTAAAAATGGATTATTTTCATTGATATATTCTCCACCACTACCAATCTGATCTATTAAAAAACTTCCACTAATAATTGAAATATTATCTTCTTCTGTTGCTAAATAAGCATCCACATTCTCAGCTTCTGGCCACGGAATTAAATTATTAATTGAGACATATACCTGCGCACTTTCACCTGGATTCAAAACACCATCCATATCACCAGATACCTCATTTGAAAAATGCGTATTTAACACAAGGTTAGGTTCTGTTAAACTTTCCGGTTCAATATTNACTATAACAGCCATATCACCTGTATANGAATCACCTCCAGCATTTAACTCATTNATNTAGTAGAAGCCGTTGTAGGANCCTCCCCANCCCCAATTATTNTGAAANAGNTCATCATCGTATCCATCAATATTCCANGCGTGGCCNCCTGAATTAGAATATCCTCTATANATNAATGGTCTACCNCTATCTAATTCATCTTTTAACAAATTTCTCCAACTATTCCAATTGTATGATGATTTGTATCTAAATTGCATATCATCATTATATAAAAAATGATCCCTCATTGCTGTCATAGCACAGGGATATCCCGAACCAACCCAGGCGCCTGATCCATCTGCACCATATCCCATCTCTACAGCTACACCAGCATGGTATGATAGTAATTGNACTGGTATTGTACCTGTTGTATTGGGCATATTATCAAAATCATAAAATGTATTAAAGTTTGCTGATAATTGACCATAATTATTATGATAATAAGAATGAGATCCAAAGCCNTATTCTGGATAAGACCAATAATGCATAACTTGAACCATTGATACNGCAACACAGCCAACTAATGCATTACCTCCTGGTCCATCAAAATCNACAGGGCACATATCGTTGTAGGGGTTACCTTGATTCCATCTTGCTGATAAAAGTGGAGCAACTGATCTATCATCTCTATGAATATTTATTGATGTTTTATATTTATTCCATACTTCTTCAATATATGGATCTCTTTGAATATTTTCTAAAATAGCACTAGAAATTTGATCTTTATAGCTATCAAATAATGCTTCAAATTGAGAAGGAAAATTTTGATTTGTAAAATTTGATTCATAACTGTAACCTAGTAAAGGATACAACCTGTCATCAGCTGAAATAAGTATAAATCCAACTGGGTTGACATTAACAACATAAATCAATTCACTGCCTAACTCAGATACTACATCAATATTTGAAACANTATATCCAGTATTGTTTGGAAATTTATTACTAATAACATTATCTGCTATTGATAAAATATCCTGTTCTAAAACTGGTGCAGCATACAGCTGAAATATGAATAAGAAAGTTAATAAAATATTTTTCATAGTTTATCCTACAATTAAGTTTATAATTAATACAATATCTTGAATATTTAATAATTCATCCTGATTGATATCTGCAGACAAAGCCTGGCATTCATCAGGATTTTCAACATCTAATATAAAGTTTATTACTCTAACAATATCTAAAACATTTATGATAGAATCATTATTAATATCTCCAAGTTCCCATCCGGAACAACTGTCNCCATTAACAATTAATGANACAGGTACTTCTAAAATTGAATTATCAAAATCGTTGGAATTGATTACAAAATAATCATTATAGTCACCATCTGATAAATTTGTGGCATCTAGTGNAACATTTAGNTTTTGTATGCCNCCNGGAGCAACAGTTAAAACTAATGGNTCAACACTAATCCAGTATCCCCTNAGATCAATTGGTACAGAAAACTCATTACTAACAAACAAATTTGTAGTTGGATCCGCTGCATATGCCATCATAATATAGTTACCTTCATTATCTTGCATTCCAATAGTTGGTGAATAACTTCCTNTAATACTCCTGTAATTAAAATCGATGTTACCATCACTATGTAAGACAACTTGAAAATCATAAAAACTATTTTCATAATTCGTCCACCAATGAGCTACATTATCAAACCAAATTATAAACTTATCATTTTCTGACTTGTAATAAACATTACCAGAACAGTAATCATTACAATTATCATTTACTGGGTTCAAATCATCCCAAAATGGGAAAATAGCCGGACTTGGAGCCGANGTAGATGGCAATGTACTNTTATTCCATTCAGTATTATCATTTCCAAATCCTAACCATCCATTTGCATTTATAAANATTGNGTTNTAACTAGAATTATAAAAAGGAAAACTAAAATCTAAATCTAAATTAATTCCAGAAGCATCATTATTTGGGAAACTGTANAGTACCCCATCTTCTTGAATATCAACCCAAGAATAAATAGCATCATCATCTGAAGTAGTGTATGAATAACCAAAAGGATCAACAGATATATTNAAATCAATTTCTCCACCATTTATTACTGGGACTTGAATAGTGGTCTGAGAACCAGATTCTAATTCAACATTTAAACTTTCTAATCCCAAACCTATTTCTGGGCCACCTGTTAAGTAAATTAATGACATATATGCATTAAGTCTACCATATCCTGTCTCACTATCCCAACCATTTGGACCTATGTCGTCACAGGTAACTTGCATAATTTCTTTAACATTATCAGGAGATAATGATGGTTCAACAGATAATATTAAAGCTGCTATTCCAGCTGCGTGTGGAGTAGCGGAAGAAGTACCATTAAAATCACTCATATACCCGCCATTTAATGCGGTAGTATGAATTCTAACTCCAGGTGCTAAAAAATCCAATTCAGAACCATAATTGCTTCCCCAATAGTTTTCACCATCACATGAACCAGTATTTTTACGCTCATTACAAGGGGACAATGATCCTACCGCAATAGAACCTTCATATGCTGCGGGATATGATACAGATGAACTGTTATCATTTCCTGAAGCAGATATTACAACAGAATTTAAATCATTTGCATAATTAATGGCATAATTCATAGAATTATCAAAACCTCCACCTCCGAGACTCATACTGATTACATTTGCTCCTTCTTGAGCTGAAAATTGTACTCCATTTACAATATCAGCATAATCACCAAATCCATCATCGCTTAGTGATTTGATTGGCATAATCTTACAATTCCAAGCAACGCCAGCTATGCCAACACCATTATTTCCTTGAGCTGCTGCAATGCCAGCACAAGCTGTACCATGCATATTGCCATCAGATGCATCAGTGTCATTATCAACAAAATCATAGCCTGGAACCATTTTTCCCTGAAATTCTTCGTGATTACCATTTACGCCCGTATCAATTATTGCAATTGTTATGTCTTCACTTCCTTGTGTAATGTCCCAGGCAAGATCAGTATCAGTATCACTGTCAATTGTTCCAACCGTGTTACCATTTGGAGTGACTGCCTGACCAGTATTTTCATGCCCCCACTGTGAAGGATAATATGGATCATTGGGAATTGTGTATGCTTCTGCTCTAAAATTTAAATTGACCGTTTCAATATCATCATGCTTTTCTAATGCTTCAATTAAAGTTTTGATACTGTTGATTTCAGTAAAAGTTAATAAATAAAATTGATGAAGACTATGTTTCCATTCAATATCTGAGAAATTATTATAAAATCTAAATAGAGGTTCACTTTTTTCTAGTTTGCTGTTTAAATTCAGTAATGAATACAGGTCTTCTCTGGTTGTAATATCAAGCGGTTTTTCCAAACCAAGCATTGGTGAAATTTCAGATTTAAACATCACAATGAGCTCATTAGGTTTATAGTAGTGATCGTCAAACATTTTCCATTCAATGTTATTAGAATAAGAAAATGTAAAAATAAATATAAAAGATATTGTCTTTAATAAATGCACTTTATCTCCATTTTAATTAAAATATTACTACTTAATTTGAATAAAAACTAATTATTTAACCAATTATATTGTATTACAATATGTAAACGTTTATAACATTTAATATATACATAATCCTTGCCAGTAATATTTTATATATTTAAATTAATCATCTTAGGTAATGTATCAATTATAAGGAGACAATATGGAAGAAATTCTACATCCATTATTCAGGTGGATTCACATAATCGCAGGTATAACCTGGATAGGCTTACTTTATTTCTTTAATTTTATTAATGGTCACGTTGCTGCGACTATGGATGCAGATAGCAAAAGAAAAGTTGTGCCTGAACTTATGCCTAGAGCATTGTATTGGTTTAGATATGGCGCCGCCTGGACTTGGCTATCAGGTGTTGTACTCATGTACATTGTTTTTTGGGGTGGTGGCTTATCATTTGGAGAATCAGCTGGATCAAATCTTTTTGATGAAGGCACAATGGTCTCACAAACTACTCATATTATGCTATTATTTACTTTTGCAGCAGTTTTCTTGTATGATTACTTATATAAAACAGGTTTAGCAAATAATGTTAGAATCATTACAATAGTAAGTTTTCTATTAGTAGCTGTGGTAATATATTTATTTAAATTTGTAGCAGGTTTTTCATATAGAGGTTTCAATATACATTTAGGAGCAATGTTTGGCACTATGATGGCTTTTAATGTGTGGTTTAGAATTTGGCCAGCACAACAAAAAATAATTACAGCCATTAAGGATGGTCAGGCTCCAGATGGTTCAGATGTTGCATTAGCTGGTTTAAGATCAAAGCACAACACATATATGTCAATACCATTAATTTGGACAATGATGAATCAACATACAGTTATTTTTGCTGGTGGTAATTTTGGTATAACAGAATCAACAAATTGGCTTGTACTTGTAGTAATGGTAGCTATTGGATGGCATTTAGCATTTCAACTTTATAAAAGATCTGCAAAAGTTAAAGGTTTTTAATTATATTTAATTATTTATAAAAACCCTCATTATTGAGGGTTTTTTTTTTATTCAAAAATCAACAAACCAATTTTAGAGTATTAAAAAAAATACTAAATTAAAATAATAATTTTATATAAAATTTACACACAAGGAGAAAAATTGGCATTTATAACATCAAAATGGAATGGTAATGAATATTTCCCTATCCATAATTTTCATCATGTGGAATTTTATGTTGGTAATGCAAAACAATCAGTTCACTATTATCGATCTGCTTTTGGTTTTGAGCCATATGCCTATTCCGGACCTGAAACAGGTGTTAAAAATCAAGTTTCATACGTATTAAAGAATAATAAGCAATTTTTTATTTTTACTACACCGTTAAATTCTAATCATCAAGGCTCAGAATGGTTAAAAAAACATGGTGATGGAGTATTTGATATTGCTTTTTTAGTGGATTCTGCTGAAGAAGCCTACAAGTCCTGTTTATCTAGAGGTGCAATTGGATACAATGAACCTTTTTCAATAAAAGATAAAGATGGTCATTATGGCAAATCCTCAATCAAAACGTATGGTGATACAATACATTCATTTATAAATGATAGAAATTATAAAGGTTTATGGGCACCTAATTTTATTAATCTAGAACTACCTAAGATCAAAACAGAAAATACAGCTTTGGAAAAAATAGACCACATAGTCGGTAATGTTGAATTAAATAAAATGGATGATTGGAAAAAATATTACGAAACAATTTTTGGATTTATGACTTTTGTTAGATTTGATGAAACAGATATAAGTACTAAATATTCATCATTGAAAAGTATAGTTGTTCGTTCAAAAAATTGGAAAGTTAAGCTTCCAATAAACGAACCAGCAAAAGGAATAAAAAAATCTCAAATTGAAGAATATTTAGATTTTAATGAAGGTCCTGGAGTTCAACACATAGCAATTCAAACAAACAATATTATAAAGTCCATTAAAGCACTTAGAAATAATGGAGTAGATTTTTTAGTTGTTCCTGATTCATATTATGATAATTTAAAAAAAAGAGTAGGAAATATTGACGAAGATATCGATAAACTTAAAGAATTAAATATTTTAGTTGATAGAGATGAGGAAGGCTACTTATTACAATTATTTACAAAACCAATTGAGGATAGGCCTACATTATTTATTGAGATAATTCAAAGAAAAGGTTCAAGAGGTTTTGGTCAAGGAAATTTTCAGGCCTTATTTGAATCTATTGAAAGAGAACAAGCATTAAGAGGTAATTTATAATGCCATTTTATAAATCAGAGGGTAAAGTTCCTAAAAAGCGACACACTACAATGTACAATGGAGAAAAACTCTACTACGAGGAATTAATAAGCAGGAATGGATTTAGTAGCATTTATACAAATGTCTATCACATAAATAGACCAACGCAAATTACCAAGATTGGGGGACTTGAGCCACTAGTATTAAAAGATAGTTCAAAAAAATATAGAGCAAGGCATATAAAAACATCTAATATTACTTCAGGAAATCTTCATAGTAGAGTTAATCTACTTTATAACTCCGATATATTAATTTCTGTTTTAAAACTAGACAATTCCTGCACTTCTTTTTTTAAAAACGGAATAGAAGATGAGCTTTTTTATGTCCAAGATGGTTCAGGATGTTTATCAACAAACTTCGGTGATTTGAGATTTAAATCTGGAGATTATATAATTATTCCTAGAGGAATAATTTTCAAATTTATTATTTATGAAAGTGTAAAACTTCTTTCAGTACAATCAAAAGATCCAATAGAAACTCCAAAAAAATATAAAAATAATCAAGGACAACTGCTTGAACATTCTCCCTACTGTGAACGTGATATAAGATTGCCTAAATTAAATGATCCAATAAATGAAAGAGGAGATTTTATAATCAAAGTTAAAACTAATAAAGGGTTTCAAAACTTTCATTATGCCACTCATCCTTTTGATTTAGTTGGATGGAATGGATATTACTTTCCTTGGATATTAAGCATTCATGATTTTGAACCTATTGTGGGTAGTATTCATCAACCACCTCCAGTACATCAAACTTTTCAATCTAAAAATTTTGTAATATGTTCATTTGTTCCAAGGCCTTTTGACTTTCATCCAGATTCTATACCAGCACCTTACCCTCATTCAAATTTAGATTCAGATGAAGTCATATACTATTCAAAAGGTGATTTTATGAGTAGAAAAGGGATTGACACTGAATCTATTACTTTACACCCTATGGGTATACCACACGGTCCTCAGCCAGGTAAATACCAATCCTCAGTAGGTAAAAAATATACTGATGAACTTGCAGTTATGATCGACACTTTTAAAAGTCTTAACGTCTCAGATCAAAGTAGTGAACTTGACGATCCATCATACCCTTTGAGTTGGATAAATTAATAGGTACTATATGACTATAGAAGATATTAAATTAAAATTAGAAGAAGCTTTTCCAGGAGCAACGATAGAATTAATAAATACATCCTCAATGCACATTGGTCACGGTGCAAAGGGATATCATCTTAAAACAACAATTGAATATAGTGGTTTTAAAGGGTTATCACTCATTGAACAACATAGATTGGTCCAAAAAGCTCTTAAGGATGAGCTGAATGGCATCATCCATGCACTATCAATAAAGACAATAGTTTAAAAAGGAGTAAAAATGAATCAAGAACAAAAAGATTTGGTTAAAAATACAATTAATTCAAATAAAATATTTGTTATGCTTAAAGGAACCCCAGAACAGCCAAGATGCGGTTTTTCAAATAGAGTAGTACAAGTTTTAAATCATTTCGATGTTGAATATAGTTCTTTAAACGTTTTTGACAATGTCGAATTAATGAATTTAATTAAAGAGTACTCAAATTGGCCAACTACTCCACAATTATACGTTAATGGTGAACTAATTGGCGGATGTGATATTGTAGAAGAGTTAGCTCAAAATGGTGAATTAAAAAATATTTTAGATAAGGCAAAATAATTTATTATGAAATTAGTAACATTTAAATATGAAAACAAAATAGCAGTTGGAGCTGTAAAAGATGAAAGAGTATTTAATTTAAACCAACTGGATTCTAATATTCCAAACGACATGATTAAATTTATAACAAATATTGATTCCAATCTTAAAAAAGCAGAAAAAGCTATTAAAAACAATGAGGGAATAAACAAATCTAAAGTTGAGTTTTTATCACCTATTTTAAATCCTCCCTCTGTTAAAGATGGTTATGCTTTTAGACAACATGTTGCAACAGCTAGACGTAATCGAGGTCTTGAAATGATACCTGAGTTTGATGAAATTCCAATTTTTTACTTCACAAACCATCATGCAATTTTTGGAGAAGGAAACTTTCCTGTGCTTAAAGACCATTTAGACAAGCTGGATTTTGAGTTAGAATGTGCTGCTGTGATTGGTAAAAAAGGTAGAAATATTTCAGCCTCAGAAGCAGATAATTATATAGCTGGTTTTATGATAATGAATGATCTTTCAGCAAGAGGTCTCCAAATGCAAGAGATGAAGTTAAATTTAGGACCTGCTAAAGGAAAAGATTTTGGTTCAACATTTGGACCATACCTCGTAACAAAAGATGAACTCGAAGATTTCAAAGTTTCTTCTAAGGATGGAGATAGATATAATTTAAAAATGAAAGCATATGTTAATCAGATAAAAGTATCGGAAGATAATTTATCAAATATGAATTGGACATTTGCGCAAATAATTGAAAGAATCAGCTATGGTGCTGATATTTTTCCTGGTGATATCATAGGTTCAGGTACTTGTGGAACTGGTTGTTTTTTAGAATTAAATGGATCTAAAATAACTGATAATCAGTGGTTGAAAATTGATGATAAGGTTAAACTTGAAATTGAAGGGCTAGGAGCACTTGAGAATAGAATCATTCTGGATAATTTAAGTTAAATGAATTTTAAAACATATGATCCAAATGACCTAAGTATTAGAGATCGTCACCAAATGCTTATTGGTGTTATTGGACCAAGACCAATAGCATTAACAACATCTATTGATAAAAATAACAATTTGAATCTTGCACCATTTAGTTTTCATAATATTTTAAGCTCTAACCCACCTATTGTTGGGATCTCTCCAGCTTTAAGTGGAAGAACAGGTCAATCGAAGGACACACTGAAAAATATTATTGAAACAAAAAAGTTCACTGTTTCAATTGTTTCTTATTCTATGGTACATCAAATGAACTTATGTGCTGTTGAATTTGATTCAAATATTAACGAGTTTGAAGTATCTGGATTTTCCGAATTTCAAACTAATTCATCTATTCCTGGCGTAAAAGAATCACCTGTTATTCTTGAATGTGAACTTAGCGATTACATCAAATTAGGTGATAAACCAGCATCTGGTAATTTAATTTTAGGAAAAATTTCTAAACTACATTTAAATGATTTAATCGTTGATAACCAAAACAATATAGATCCCCATAAAATTGATCAAGTAGGTCGATTAGGTTTAAACTGGTATTCAAGAGCAAATGCTGATCTTTTTGAGCTTGGAACGCCAAGATATAAACCAATAGGATACAATAATATACCTAACTTTATTAAATCAAATAAAAAATTTAATAATGATCTAATAAACAAGCTTGCATATCATGATTCTTCAATCGAAATAGAAAATTCAAACTTAACTGATGATGTTTCAGAAGATGAATTAGTTGACATGTGTATTGATTTAATCATTAAAAATGATACTAAATCAGCTTGGCAAATCATAAAGTTGATTGACAAATCATTTTATGAATAAAATCTTATGGGAACCTAAACAAGAAAATATTAATTCATCAGAAATGATGAAGTTTATTAGGTACCTAAATGAAAAAGAAAATATTACATTTGAAACATATGAAGATTTACATAGTTGGTCAATAAAAAATATAGCAAAATTTTGGCTCCACTTATCTACTTTTAGTCAAATTATTTTTAACAAAACTCATACTGAAGTAGTTGATGATACTAAAAAAATGCCTGGTGCCAGATGGTTCAAAGGATCTAGATTAAATTTTGCTGAAAATCTTCTTCGATACAGAGATAATCATAATGCTATTATAACTGTAAATGAAAAAAATATTCCTGAATATTTAACATACAATGAACTTTTTGAAAAAGTTAGTAAAGTATCTTCATATTTAAGGAAAATTGGAATAAAAGAAAATGATCGAGTGGTTGGATATATGCCCAATGTTAGCGAAACAGTAATCGCAATGTTAGCTACTTCAAGCATAGGAGCAATTTGGTCATCTTGTTCACCTGATTTTGGTGTAAAAACTGTTCTTGACAGATTTGGTCAAATAAAACCAAAACTTCTTTTTTTTACAAATGGTTATCAGTATAACGGTAAGATTATTAATTGTGTACAAAATGCAAAAAAAATTATATCTATGCTTCCATCATTAAAAAATTCTATAATGATTAACCATTATGATGAACATAACTACGATCATTCACATAATTGGGATGATATAATTTCACTATCAAATTCTGAAAGCCTTAATTTTGAACAATTACCATTTAATCACCCCCTCTATATAATGTATTCATCAGGTACAACAGGGAAACCAAAATCAATTGTTCATTCAGCTGGAGGAACTTTAGTTCAACATATTAAAGAGTTACAATTACATACTAATGTAAAAAGAGATGATGTTATTTTTTACTTTACTACTTGTGGATGGATGATGTGGAATTGGTTAGTTTCTTCACTTTATCAAGGAGCTACAATAGTACTGTATGAGGGAAATCCATGTTATCCTGATAAAGATTCACTATTAAAATTAGCTGATCAATTAAAATTTACAATTTTTGGAACTAGTGCAAAATATATATCAATTCTAAAGACTAATAATGTAAAACCAAAACTAATTTCAAATTTTAAAAACCTAAAATCTATTTTATCTACAGGTTCAACTTTATCAGAAGAAAATTTCGATTACATCTATGATCATTTTAGCGATGTACAATTATCTTCTATATCTGGAGGAACTGATATAATTTCTTGTTTTGCACTTGGTAATCCGTTACTTCCTGTTTACAGGGGCGAATTGCAAAGTAAGGGTTTAGCCATGGATATTGATTCATACGATTCAAGTGGAAAATCTTTAAAGAATAAAAAAGGTGAATTAGTTTGTAAATCTGCTTTTCCATCGATGCCAATTTATTTTTGGAATGATGATAATGATACCAAATATCTAAATGCCTATTTCAATACTTTTAAAAATATTTGGTCTCATGGTGATTATGTTGAAATTAATGATCATAATGGAATTACCATATATGGAAGATCTGATGCTACATTAAATCCTGGAGGAGTTAGAATTGGAACGGCAGAAATCTATAATGTATTGGAAAAGCGTTCAGATATAGATGACTCCTTAGTAATTGGTAAAAAAAATAATGACGATGAGCTGATATTGCTATTTGTCAAATTAAAAAATAATGAAAAAATGCATGATCAATTGATAAAATCTATAAAATCTGATATAAGATTACAATGTAGTCCAAGGCACGTCCCCACTAAAATTTTTCAAATTGATGAAATACCGTACACAATCAATGGTAAAAAAGTTGAAATTGCTGTTAAAAATATTATCAATAATCTTCCATTAAAAAATACCGATTCAATTGCAAATCCAAAGTCTTTAGAATATTTTTATAATTTTAAAAATAATGAATAAATTATTATATGAGCCGAGCTAGAAATAATTTACCTAAATACCTAAACAAATATATAACAAATCAAGATTACTCAAAATACAATGCCATTGATCAGGCTGTATGGAAATATATAATGTTTATATCTGTACCTTTTTATAAAAAATACGCACATTCTGTATACCTTGAGGGTTTAGAAAAAACTGGGATACCTTTAAACCACATTCCAAAAATTGATGAAATGGATGAAAAACTTGATCAATTTGGCTGGGGAGCTGTTGCTGTTAAGGGTTTTATTCCACCTACAGCATTCATGGATATGTTAGCAAATAAAGTTCTAGCTATTGGAGTTGATATAAGAACGGCTGAACATTTAATGTACACACCTGCTCCAGACATAATACACGAAACTGCAGGTCATGCACCAATAATAGCTGATAAAGATTATGCAAATTATCTATGTAGTTATGGTGAGGTATCAAAAATGGCCATTTCATCAGAAGAAGATAACGAAGTTTATGAAATTATAAGAAAATTATCTGATCTAAAAGAGGATCCAAATGCATCAAAAAGAGAAATAGAAAAATATGAACAATCATTAATTGAACTTAGCAAAAAAGATACAGTCGTAAGCGAAGCTGCACAACTTGCAAGAATGAATTGGTGGACTGCCGAATACGGTATGATTGGAAGTATTAAAAATCCAAAAATATACGGAGCTGGACTACTATCTTCTGTTATTGAAGGTTTTGAATCAATAGATCCTAAAATTAAAAAAATAAAATATGATCTTAATTGTATAAACTATAATTATGATATTACTGAACCACAACCTCAATTATTTGTAACAGATAATTTTAAAAATTTAAAGACTCAACTTGAAAAATATTCATCTTCAATGGCATATGTAACCGGCGGTTTAGACGGATTAAATAAAGCCTTAAATTCAAAAACTGTAAATACTATTGTATTAGACTCTAAAGTCTCAGTATCAGGTATTCTTAAAGAATTTCATACTAATAAAAAGAACATTTCATATCTTCAATTTACTGGTCCATCTCAATTGTGCTATAACAAGAACGAAATTACAAACCAAGGTACTGAATTCCATCCAGAAGGATTTGGATGTCCTCTTGGAAAGATAGAACGTGTAAATAAGAGTATTTTTCAATGCAATGTAAAAGATTTAGATACATTGGGATTAATATTAGGAAAAATAACAACGCTTAAATATAAATCTGGAATAACATTAGCAGGAAAAGTAGAAAATATTCAATACATAAATAAGAAACCATTAATTATAACTTTTTCAAATTGTAGCATAAAAAATAATAAAAATATTTTTTTTAAACCTGAATGGGGAAATTTTGATTTAATATCTGGAATTGAAGTTACATCTGTTCATGGTGGTGCAGCTGATTATGATAAATTTTATAATAATAATCAATCATTAAATTATGTTCAATCATCAACATTAACAGATGAAAACAAAGAACTAAATAAATTTTATGACTATATTCAAAAAGCTAAGTTAAGTCAAAATAATAATTCAAATAAAGTGAACCAATTGTATGAATATGTTATAAGTAAATACCCACAAGAATGGTTATTATTATTTGAGATATTATATAAGATTGAAGATGATTTAAATTTTTCTGAACTTAAAAATAAAATTAAAAATAAATTAATTTCATTTTGCAACAAAAAAGAAGATCAAGCTATCATTATAAGAAGAGGATTTGAGCTTATATTCAAGTCATAGTTTGTGACCTAAATCAATTAAAATTTTAAATGTTATTAACATCACATTTTCTTTGTTTTAATTATAATAATATTTAATAGTTAAAATAATTAACATTAAAAATATAATTAAAAAAAGGAGAAAGAAATGTTAGACTTATCAAATATTAATTCAGATGATTATAAAAATGAACCAAGCGATGAAGAACTTGAAATGATAGAAAGGCAATATTTTTTAGAAGATTAAATGTTATTGTTGAATAATTTTTACAAATTCATTTTTATTAAAACCATAGCTAGTTTCTAGAATATTTAAAATCTTATTATAATATTCTTGATTTATAGTTTTTGACCTTGACATTACCCAGGCGTAATTGTTGGAGATAACTGCAACATTTTGGTGTCTGTAATCAATGTACGCTATTTTATATGGGGCTTTTATAAAAGGAATCCAAGGTTTTACGAACTTTATCGTCCATTTAGTTGGATCTTTATAATCATCAACTGATGCCAACTGTTTAATTGTTTTTGATTTTCCATCTTTTATAGTTTGGTAAAAAACACTGATAGTGCTATCTTCGTTAAGCGTATACTCATCGAACGAGTTTATACCCCCTTTTTCAATAAAATTTGGTATATGAGAAATAACATACCATTTACCCATAAATTTTTTTAAGTTGAAATCTTCAGTATGTAAATTCCCATACATTAAACTTAACAAACAAAATATTATATATGATCTTATCATAAATTATCTGAAATATAATCTGTAAAGAAGTTTTCTTAAAAAAATTGGAGATACTAGCAAGGGATAAAGTAAATAACCTACAATAAAAGAATTATGATTGAACTGCAGATGGTCAATAATTTTAACATAACCATTTTTATTTACTACACTGTGTTTATGTCTCCAAGATTTTAATCCAAGAGGAAGTACTTGACCATTATCAACAAAAGAAAGCTCATTTTTATCTAAAGAATAGTCAGAATGAATGACTTTAAAGTTTTTCCAACCAAAAAACCACAACTTAAAATGAGCTACTTTACCATCTTCAATTCCATCCCACTCAATGATTTGAATGGGCTGGAGCTGAGTTAAAAAATTCACAATTTTTACATTGTTAAATGAAGATACAATCTTATCAAATGTTACATTTTTAATACTTACTTCTTGATAATACTCCATTTTGGTTAATAATAGTATTTATCGGATGATGATATTAACAATTTGTATTATATCAAGAATATCAATAGTTCCATCATTGTTTAAATCAGCTAATGGATCAAAATTTAAATTTAATATTAAGTTAACTGTTAAAATAATATCTTGTACATTTACAATTGAATCACCGTTAACATCACCATTAGCTACTATTGAGCAGGTTATATTAGTATTATATAATGAAGTTATTGATGGTGTTTCAAGAAGTGCATTACATGCCTCTTCACTACCGTTAACCTTATAATCTAGCCAAGATAGAATGTAATCAGAAACTTCTCCATAAGGATATGCAGCAGCACCGTGTCCTTCACCCGCAACCTCAAAAATTATTTTCTCTGTACTTTCGGGAAGATTTGTATAAACATCCTGTCCTAACATTCCCGCATAAGCTTCTAATTCATTTACTTCAACTTGACCTGCGAATATTAAGGATGGTACATAATGTTCTATAAGTTCAGG
The DNA here is from genome assembly GCA_002703375.1 of Fidelibacterota bacterium. Lineage (GTDB taxonomy): Bacteria > Fidelibacterota > Marinisomatia > SCGC-AAA003-L08. The sequence goes on from NZTO01000027.1 coordinate 39,051, forward strand.
GACTAGACATATGCAGTATATTTCTCCTTCATAATCTGCTTCAGGACAATAATTACAATCTTCAAAAATAACGGTTGGATTAAGAGAGATTAATGCTTTTATAGATCCATCCATTAATGCTGCATTGTGGGATGCTCCCCCACCCATTGAATATCCTGATACAATAAAATTATCTTCATCCACTAAACCATTAACTGGCGAACCCTGTCTGTAGTTTTCTTGTCTGATAGTTTCAATTCCATCAAGAAGGCCTTCTCCTCTTTGACCATGAGAATCGTTTATTGGGTCATTAGGACCAATTACCAAAGCAATATATCCATTTGAAGCAAAGTAAGATCCCCATTGAGACATTGATGAACCATCGCCACCAAAACCAGGAGTAACAACAATGCTTGCATATGGAGGATTAGCATCTAATGGGTAGTATAAAACTCCATCTAAATAATCGGGTCCATTTCTTAATCCTTGAGCTTCAGTTATTGTAGAATAGGTGTAGGGTCCATCTGAATCACCACCTCCACCACCTCCACCGGAATCTTGGCAAGCATTTGTGTCTTCATTCCATTCACATCCATAAGAAGCATAATACAAACATAGATCGTAATCTAGGTCAGAGCAATCTGCAAAAATAAAGTTTGAAAATATTAAAAACAGAATTGAAAAATATTTTTTCATTAATGAACTCCTTGATTATTAATTTTTATAAAAAAAAGCTATCATATAATATTACAATTTTAAATCAATTAATTTAATATTTACATAATTTTACAATTGTATAAAATTAAATTTGAATACTAATAAATATATGACTAAAATTAAACCTTAATTTGTTAGGAATTTGGTGCAAATCCAAAACTGTCGCGCAACTGTAATTCTAATTTAGATAAGTCAGATACTAACCATATAAGATATTTCGCGGTTGAATATTTTATATCTTCTAATTATAAGCCGAGTGAGGGAAAAAAATGAAAAAATATTTTAATATTTTTATGTTAGGATTGTTTCTAATAGTTGGGTGCGATGATTCAGATGACCCTACATCAACAACAGATGTTTTTGATAGTATTTCAGAAAATGGTATGTTGGAAGGTTCATTTCAATACACTGGAGCAGTAATTTATCAAAATGATGATTGTACAGGTACCCCTTCAACAGAAATATGTAATTATTCAGGGTATGAGGAAATAGACGAATTTTCACAAGAACAATGTGAGTCTGTTGGAGGAACAATGGTTCCTTTGATTGAAATGTTTACAAATGGTGATCCAACTTGTGCACCTCATTTGATATTTAACAGTGATGGTTCTTTAATAGATTTTGATTGTCAGTCTATTCCTTACACATTAGATTCATCAACATATGCCATACAAATAATTGATTCTTACTGTGACTATCAACATACTGATAGTGATGCTGAAGTTGTAATCTATGAATCTGACTGCGATTCACTTGGTGGTAATTGGATTTCTGTAGCGATAAATGGAATGTTTAACCTATCTGATGGTTCTATTACATTAAGCCAAGTTCAAGAAGCTGAATGCAACGATAATCAATATGATACTCAAGAAGAATGCGAGGCAGCTAACGAAGATTGGAATGAATCTGAATGTATTGAATTTACATTAACATATGACTCCAATCACGATGGAATTTGTACTGGAGAAGATCTTTGTTATGACGAAAGCTGTGTAAGTGACGAAGATTGCTCTTCAGATGAAACTTGTGTTGATGGAGAATGTACTTACAATGATGATGGTGGAGATGAGAATTGTTCTACCTATATGATGACATATATTGATAATATTTTTAATGTAGTTAGTGGTACAGCTTCGCTAGAAGAATGTGAAACTGCTTATAACGCTATTGTAAATTATTGTAATGAGGGATGTGAATCAGCTGATTTACCTTCAGAAGAACAATTATGTTCAGATGAACTTTTAAATCTAGATACTGAAACAATTACAGCACTTTGTGAATCATCATTGGGTGATGATGATGTATATGGGTGTATTGATCCAAATGCCTGTAACTATATTGCAGAAGCTACTATTAATGATGAAAGTTGTGAATATGCACAAGAATACTACGATTGTGACGGCAATTGCCTGAGCGATGAAGATGGTGATGGTACTTGTGATGAAAATGAGAACACGACGTGGACATTTATTGCAAATGAAGGTAATTTTGGTGCATCTAATGGATCTATTTCAATGATAGATGATTTTGGTAATGTTTATGAAACCGAATCTCTTGGTGATGTAGTTCAATCTCTTGAAGTGTACAATGATAAACTTATTGTTATATTAAACAATACTCATCTGATAAAAATATATGATATTACAGAAAATGGTCTAAGTATGCCAGGAATAGAAATATCAACAGGTGGTTCTAGTCCACGTGATTTAGAAATAATAAATGACAAAGTATATTTTACAAATTGGAATTCAAATGATATTAAAGTTTTCAATCTTTACAATTATGTAATTGAAGCCTCTATACCAATTGATGGGCTACCTGAAAATTTATACTTTAATAATGATTACCTTTGGGTTACAGTTCCTCATTCAGATGCATACTTTAGTACAGGCAATACAGTTTGTAAAATTGATATAAATTCTAACTCTTTAATTGAAGTTATTGATGTTGATTCAGGGCCACAAGAAATCACATTCTTTGAAGACGAAATATATGTATCAAGAACCTTCTACGATGAATCATTCAATACTTTTCACGGTATAACTAAAATAGGTTCCGAAATTTCTACTGAAAATTATGGTTCAGGATCTCCTTGTGGTGGTGCAATATTAACTCACAACTCAAATGTTTATAGGTCTTACAATGGAGGATTAGTGCAAGTAAACGAGGATCTAACTTTAAATACGGATGATCAAATTGGATCATATGATCAAAATCAAGTTTATCACATAGAAAAAATAAATGATCAAATATGGTTCGCTTTAACAAATTACTCTGATTATAACGTTGTTAAGGTACTTAATTCATATGGCAATGAAATCGCAAGCTATAATGTTGGTATTATCCCTGGTGATTTTGCTCATTGGTCAAAATAAGTAATTAAATTTTACAATATTTTAAAAAGCCTCTTAAATTAAGAGGCTTTTTAATTTATAATCTATTATCGATTGGAGAATTAAATGATAAAAAATAAAATTAAGATGATAATAATTACTTTAATTTTTATTATTGGCTGCAATGAAAATGCTACTACTAATTCAAATACTAATGAAGACTTAAATTCATTTAATTATGGTTCCTATAAATTCAATCAAATTACTATATATATGAACGATAATTGTAATGGCCAAGGGTATACTGGATTATGTAATTATCCTAGTTTAGAATCAACATTGTATTCACAAAATGAATGTAATTCTATAAACGGTACTTGGACAACATTTCTAGAATTGTTTGAATATGATCAATCTCACATCATCATTAATGATGATAATTCATTTGTTTATCCAGACTGCGAATCCGGAACATTTACTGTAGACTCTAATATAATTACTATTTCAGACTATGATTGCAATGGATTTGAAAATTCATCTTCTTTAACTGATTCAATATCCTGTATTGAAGCAGGAGGTAATTGGGAAGAAGAAATTGAAACTGCTATTATAACATCAAATACAACNGTTTTACTCAATGAAGTTATTGAAATCCCTCAGTTTAATGNATATAGTGAAAATCAATGTGTAGAGTACATTCTTTATTTNGATTCTTNNCACGATGGTTCCTGCGAAAACTAAATTATTTAAAACTCCTTTAATTTTTAATTTTAAATANNAAATAAAAAAATAGTTATAAATATGTACAAAAANAAATTATTATTCATTTAGTATTTTAGGAATGATAAAAATAAATTCAGATCCCCTACCAACTTCAGAATTAACCTTAACAAATCCACTATGTAAATTAATTATATGTTTAACAATTGCTAGACCTAATCCTGTTCCACCTGTTTTTTTACTATGAGATTTATCTACACAATAAAACCTATTGAATATTTTTTTGATTTCATTTGGATTTATTCCAATACCTTCATCTTTAACTGATATGTATAATTTATTTTTTTCAATACATGAATTTATATAAATGTCAGTATTACTATTGCTGTACTGAATTGCATTATGAATAATATTGACTAATGCTTCTTGAATTAATCTTTTATTAAGATTAAAATAAATTTCACCATTAAAATCATAATATATTTGTATGTTTTTTTTGTTTGATGCATATTGACACTCATAAATAGATTCATTTACTAAACTATGAATGTCTACATTTTCAATTTCAAGATTAGATTGCTCTGCTTCCTCTAATTTAGATAACTCAAGTAAATCGTTAATAATTAAGTTCATTCTTGTTGTATGCTTATCTAAAATTTCAAGAAAATACATACTATCTTTTTCATTATCAACTTCCTTTAAGGTTTCAACATAACCTTTCAATGCTGTTAATGGTGTCTTTAGTTCATGTGATACATTAGCTACAAATTCTTTTCTTACTCTTTCAAGAGACCTTAATTTTGTAATATCATTTAAAATAATTACATTACCAATATAATCACCTTTTTCATCTTTTAATTTTGTTCCCGATAGTAAAATTGTACGATTGTTTACATTATCAATAGTTAGTTCAATTTTTTTAGATGTTGTATGACTTATTAACTTATTATAGAACATTAAAAAATCATTATTATCAATGATCTTATTAATATCTTTGTCAATTACTCTTCCTTTTAAATTAAAAACTTTTCTTGTAGTATTGTTTGCTTTTATAATTTTATTGATTTCATTTGTAGCTATTATGCCTTCAGCCATACTTGATAAAATTGCATCATTTTCATTTTTTTGTAAGGTTATCGTTTTTATTCGTTCGTCTAATTGTTCAGCCATTAAATTTAATGATTTTGATAAACTATTTATCTCGAATGTATTCGATGGCAATATTCTATTACTAAAATCACCTTTAGCAAATAATTTAGCATTTACTACCATTTTTTCAATTGGATTTACAATTTTTCTTGAAATTAGCAAGCTAATTATCAGTGTAAGAACAATTATAAAAATAGAGGCAATAATTATTTGGATATTAAATTGAAAAGTGTTTTTTTTAAGAGAATCTACTGGTACTGACGCTCTAATAATATAAATTTCTTTATTTACTGTCTCACGAAGAGCTAAATACAACATTTCAGTCTTTAAAGTATTACTGTATCTTATTGACTTTCCAACGGAATTAGATATAGCTTGGTTAATTTCAGGTCGATTTAGATGGTTATCCATTAATTTTATATCTTCATCAGAATCTCCAAGGACTTTACCGTCAATACCAATGATAGTGTATCTGGTATTAGTATTTTTTTTTAAATTAATACAAAATTCTGATAAATTTAATGATTTTACATTTGAAGATGATTTTAAAAAACTTGAAATTAATGTAGCTCTAGCCTTTAAATCATTTTCCTTTTCTTCAAAATAAAAAGATGAAAATGAAACATTAAAAAACCATAAGAAAAAAAATGCACTAGTAAAAATTATAATTAAAATTATACTAAAAAATCTAGAATGTATTTTTTTAGGTAATAGGTACAATGTTAATTATCCTCATCAATAAAACGATATCCAACACCTCTAACAGTTTTTATATATTTACCTAGTGGGCCTAATTTTTTTCTTAAACCAACTATTTGAAAATCAATAGTTCTGTCTGTAACAATATAATCTGTACCTTTAATGTAATTAATAATTTCTTCTCTACTATAAACACATTTTTCATGACTTGATAATAATTTTAAAATTTCAAATTCTGTGAATGTTAATTCAATTTTTACATTATCTACATAAACATCGCGAGCTTTCAAATCAATTTCTAGCCTGTCATATTTAATTTTATGAGTTTTGATTTCTTGTTTAGTTCTAATCTTAAAAACGTTTTCAATCCTAGCAATTAATACTTTTATACTGAACGGTTTTGTTATGTAATCATCAGCCCCAATGGTTAATCCCTTAACAATATCCTCGTCCTCACCTTTTGCCGTTAGCATGATAATTGGTATTTGAGAAATCAAATTATCATTTTTAATAATTCTTGTTAAATCAAAGCCATTGACGCCAGGAAGCATAATATCTAATAAAATAAGATCATATTTATTTTTTCTAATCAATGGAAGTGCTTTTTCACCATCGTGGATAGAATCAACTTCATAATGATGCTTCTGAAGATTAAAAATTAATAAATTTCTTATATCTTTTTCATCTTCAACAATTAAAATTTTTTTATTATCATTCATAGTATGAAATTAGATCGGTTTTATTAGATTTATATTAGAAATTACAAATTTTTTAAATATTCTTTTTATAAAAAATAAGTCCTTAATTAAATTTAATAGTTAATAAAAATAATTTTTTAAGGAAATCATGAAATATATAATAATTTATTTAAGTTTATTTTCAATCTTAGTAGCAGATATAAATATATCAGGAGACGCTCGTTTTAGACCAAGATATGATCTTAAAGTTAATGGTGATGAATCATCTACAGGAGATATGTATTATCTATATCGAGCTCGTATAAATCTAAAAGCTGATATTGATGATGGATGGTTTTTTAATAGTAAGATAGGAACAAATGGTACGGCAGGTATGGCTAAAATGGGAACAGTCTATGGAGATGATATTGCATATTCTTATAAACCCACTGTTTCTTTTATGGAATTATATTTTGGTCACTCTGATGAAAAATCAGGACTTTATGCTGGTATTTTTCCTTTAAAAAATAATCCATCTCTTGACTTGCACTATTATCCATCAAATCTTGTGGACATACCATTTGCATTATTCAATAACGGAACTGTGATAGGTACTGCAGGTTATGAAACTCTTTTTAATAAACGATTAAATTGGTTTGTATCCGTTGATCTAAATGAAACTAATGTAGAAAAAGATATTGAAGGAAATAGTACCGAATTATCAGACTATGAAACTGTTGGATTTGATATGATATTTAATATTTCCAATGTTTCATTAACACCAAGATTTTTAAAGTCATTTGGAGGAAATGATGATTCATTTCTACCCACTACTTATGGAATGGATGTATCATTACCAAAGCTTTCTGGATTCTCTTCAGGATTTTCATATTACCTATCTTCAACTAATGGATCAGAAGACGATGCCGGTCACTATAAAGCAAATCATATGAGAGTTTCTGTAAATGGTCCAATTGCAAAAGGTAAGTTAAAATTCTTTTATGACATTGCTAATATGAGCAATGATAATAACGAAGATGATAAAGTTTCATATATGTGGTTATCTTATAATTATACACTTTACAAAGGTGAAAAAGGTGAATTTACATTAAATCCAACATATCGCCTTCAAACTGGGAAAAATGCTGGAGCAAGTAATTTTGATGAAGATTTTACAAGATCGAAGTTTGAAGTAACTATGCAAATGAAATTCAAATAGATTCATTTAAAAACTTGTCAAATATATAAGCTAAATATGCTCCTATTGTCTGTCCCAAAATAAAGAATGGAATAGATTTAGGAGATATGCCAGTAAAGGTATCAGTAAATATTCTAGCTATCGTTACTGCTGGATTAGCAAACGAGGTTGAAGAAGTAAACCAATATCCAGCAGTAATGAACAACGCTACAGCTATTGCAACATTACCCTTACTTCTTAGTGTTAAAAGTATTGTAATTATAAGTCCAAACGTGGCTATCATTTCGCTAATAAGCAATGGAAGCTCACCCCTAATATTGGTTGATACTTGTATTATATCAATTTCAAAAATATAATGTGTCAAGAATGTACCAAATAATCCTCCCAAAACTTGTAAAATTGAAAAGAAAACAAATATTTTTAATTGTATTTCATTTCTTAAATAAAATACAAGTGATACGATTGGATTAAAATGTGCTCCGGATAAAGGACCAAATATTGTTATTAAAACATACAAAATAGCACCTGTTGCTAGGGTATTGCCTAATAATGCTACAGCATTATTTCCATTTGACAAGTTATCAGCCATAATACCTGATCCAATGACTGTTGCAACTAAAAAATAGGTACCGATAAATTCTGCAATATATTTATTCATGTTCTTTCTTTAATATCATTATTTTTTGTTTAATAATGTCTCTAGTTTCTCTAAATACATTTAATAATTTATCATTATTACCTTCAGCTAGTGCTGGGTCGTCTATGCTCCAATGTATGTGTTTATTATTCATTCTATTATCAACAATACACGTTTCCATCGCACCACCACACAGTGTAATTATAAGATCTGCGTTATTAATATCCTCATTCGAATAAATTTTAGATTTATTATTGGATATATCTATTTTTATTTCTTCCATAACTTTGATGGCAATAGGATGAACTGGAGTAGGTTTTGTACCAGCACTTTTTATTTGGAAATTAGGCAAATGTTCGTTAGCTAAACCATCTGCCATTTGCGATCTGCAAGAATTTCCTGTGCATAAAAATAATATTTTTTTAATTTTCATTTTTTTAAAGATAATTTTAAAAAAATTTATAACTGCAAAAGTAATATTAAATAATAAAAAATTATTCCTAACATAATTCTAACAATTAACTAATCTAAAACTATAAATTTAGAAATAATTTTATACATTGAAAGGAAACAAATGAAAGCATTTTTAATTATATTGTTTACACATATTTTATTATCTCAAAATCAATCAATTAATATCCCATCTGGCGTTAAAATCGATATTTCAGGAGAAGTAGAGATGGAATTTATTGATGTTGAGGGTAAGGGTGGCACAGCTAATCGAGAAGCATTAAGACAAGAAGTTTATACTAGAAGTCCACATACGAGAATAGACAAAGCAGTTTTAGACTTTAAAGTTTATTACACAGAAAATATTACATATCGTTTAAGTTTTAATTTTAATGATAATAAAGGCTATGCCGATAAATATTATCTAAAATATAATAATGGTAATACTCAAATTAAAATAGGGAAAGATCGTCCCGCTGTAGCATTAAAAAGAATCACCGAGGGATATCCTTTGATTGGTACAGCTTATTGGAAAGGCAGAGAATATCAAGTTGATTGGCAACAAACTTTTGATATGTTTACATTAGGTTCAACAATTTCACTTAAAAGGCCTCTAGGTTATGATGATGCAGCTGAAGATAAATCTTTTAGAATGCTTGTTTATGATGATACAGATGTGATTGATGGCCAAACTATAGAATACGGTTTAAGGGCATCTACTAGCTTAGGTAAACTTAATTTTATGGGATGGTATTATACCGGAAAATTAATTGATGATGCTGATTGGAAAGGACGTCTTCATTTCGATTTTGATTATTATCCTGAATCCAACACAGTTCAAAGTGCTGATGCAAATATTGACCATTACTGGTTAGGTGGAAGAGCTGACTATACTATTTTTAATACTAATTTTAGAGGTGAATATATTAAATCTAAGGATGGTTTTTTATTAAGAAATGGATTTTATAGTGAGGTTAGTAGAAATCTCGAATTACCATTTTTAGATAATTCAATAAGATTACTTGGAAGATATGGGGAATTAAATAATGATGAGCAAATGATAGAAAATCAGGACGGAATAATCTTTGATTCATTTTTACCTCTTTTAAAAGATCCACATACTTGGGATAGAAATATGATAACACTTGCTGCCATTTATAATTTAACTGATTACGCAAAAATCAAGATTGAATATTATATGATTGATGAAGATACAGGAGACACACAAGAAGCAGCAGATTCTGGAGATAGAGACTACCAACCCAATATCAAAGATAATCAACTATTAGTACAATTTGAATTAAGTTTTTAATAAATGCAAAAAGGAGAATACAAAAGATGAAAATCAAATCAATTCTAGTTCTATCGGCTCTAATGATGTACTCATGTGATGACGATACAGAAGACCCTATTAGTGTTGATGATACTGCAGTAGAATTTAACATTGAAAAACTTGATGTTCTATCATTAGGTGATTCAGATCAATCACAACCAGAACTTGTACGTTTTGTAAGTGCTACAGAGGGAGTTGTAGTTAATTCTAAACAAAATTCAATTGATTTTATAACAATTGATGGAACTAATTTAGTTTTAACTGGCGATAAGGTTCAAATCACAGATGACCCAAATGCGGAATGCTCATCAATTGATGTAAATGTGAATGAAACAATTATAGCTGTTGTTGCAACAAAAGGTGCCTGTGATAGAGGTGAACTTTACTTAGTTGATGCTATGACTAAAGAAAAGTATGGTCCTTATGAGCTTGGTTATAATCCTGATGCGGTAGATATATCAGTTGATGATAAATTTGTTGTAGTGGTTAATGAGTTTGATTATGAGGATGGTGTCGTTGGTGGTTGCGAGTCAGTTGCGGGGCCTGGTGTTTCTATATATAATATTGAAAATGGTCTTGATTCAGCAGTTTTAGTTAAGGATATGAAAATCACTCATACAGGTGCAAATGGTGGTCTTGCAGAACCTGAAGGTGTGAAAATTGCTCCAGATGGAGAAACTGTTTATATGACTTTGCAAGAATCAAATGAAATAGGCTGGTTTTCTTTAAACAGCCCACCAGATACTTTACAAAATAAAGTTGCATATAGCGCTGATGGTCATGAACCAGATGGTATTTGGGTAAGTGCAGATGGTGGTATTATTTGTACAGGTGGTGAATATGATGGGAAAATTGGTATACATACAGTTGATATAGCCACAGGTGAAATTACTTCACAAAATTATGCTAATCTAGCTCTTGATTTACCACAAGATTGGGATTGGGTAGATGATAGAAAAGGTATTGAACCTGAGGAAGTTGTAATTGAAGAGTATAATGGAGAAATGTTTGTTTTAGCAACACTGCAAGATCCTTCTGCAGTTGTAGTATATAATATAACAGATCCAACGAACCCAGTATACGATTCTGGTGTAATTACTCAGCTAATTGATTATACTGTAGATGATACAGCCTCTTCAACAGGCGAGTGTGAGGGTTTAGCAGTAAGAGATGGTTATGTTTTAGTAGCTAATACTGAAGATCCTTCTGTTGCTCTTTTAAAGTCATCTTGGGCTCAGTAAAAGACAATATTATTTGTTAAAATAAAAAACCTCTGCTAATTGCAGAGGTTTTTTATTACAATTAAAATCTATAAATTATTTTTCTCCATAACCAATTCTTTCAAATGGATTTACAATACTAGAGATTAAATTTTTAGAATGTGCAGCTACTCTTTTTAAATAACGAGAATACAATGATATTGCAGTTGCCTTGTTTGCATCCATATCAGGATATTTATTTTTAACAATTTCCATTAATATATGATCACTTTGATTAGAAATTTTATCTTTATATGTATGCATTATTGATCGTGCTTTGTCAATATCCTGATTTTTAAAGGAATCTATGGTATCAATAAATAAATCTTTAGTATGTAGCTCAACTTGTTTTAATTGATCTTCTACTTCTCCACCATCTAACTTTTGAGTATAACTTTGAGATAGATCATAAATATTTTTTGTATAATCTCCAATTCGTTCAATATCAATAACTACACTAACTAAGATTAAACCAGACCCAATATCTTCCCTACCTCCAATAGCTAAATGAGTCATCACTTTTCTTCTAACATCTCGCTCAAATTCATTTATTTTTTTATCCATGCTATAAATATCTATATCAACTGTATTAGCATTCCTCAATGAATCAATTGAAGCATTAAACATTTCCAAATCAATGTCTAACATTTCATGACATTCTAGTAATGCTTGCTCATATAAGCTATCTGATTTGAATATTTCAAAAATTTGTTTAAACATTTTTTACCTCCCAGTGTAAATAATAGTTAAAGGTAGTATAAAGAAAAATATAATTAAATAAATAATAGGAATAAATTTATTTTTATGTGATTTTTCGGCGACCCACTCAGCTGCTCTTAAAGGAATATTACTAAGTAATGGATTTAAATATATAATAAGAATACCAGCTAAATTAAAAAACAAATGTGCAAATGCTGCAACTAGCGCTGTAACATTAAGTGTTAAAGCTGCTAACAATGCTGTAACGGTTGTGCCAATATTAGCTCCAAGTGTAAAAGGATAAATTTGCCTCAAAGAAACAATTCCAGCACCAGCTAAAGGTACTATGGTAGAAGTAGTTATAGATGAGCTTTGAACCATAATTGTTAAAAGAATACCAAATAACATTGCTCTAAATGCATTTTTGAAAATATATGCATCAAAATATTTTTTTATGTTTTTCAAAACTAAACTTCTGAGCAATTTTACTATTAAATAGAGCATCAAAAACGTTAAAAATATACTCAGTAATATCAAAATAATATCATTGTCAAAGCTTAGTTTTTCAAGAAATTTTGATCCATATTTAATAGCTGTTTTAATCGGACTTTTAAAAACTTCGTTTGCACTAATAGAACCAAATAATAAAGTACCCAAACCCTTAGCTAATTTTTCTAAAAAACCAAATGCCATCTCTAATGGAAAAAGTATCGAGACACTTAGTATATTAAAAAAATCGTGAACAGTCGATGCTGAAAATGCTCTCTTAAATTCATTTCCTCTATTAATATGTCCCATTGAAACTATTGTATTTGTTACAGTGGTACCTATATTTGCACCCATTATCATTGGTATCGCTCCACTAAGACTAATGGCTCCTCCACTCACCATACCAACAATTATAGATGTTGTTGTAGATGAGCTCTGAAATAAAGTAGTTGCAAGTATACCAATGAATAATGCTAAGAATGGGTTACTTGTTGTGCTCATTATCTCATTTGCAAAGTCACCACCTAAATGCTTAATACCAGTGGAAAGGCCTTTAATTCCTACTAAAAAAAGGTATAATGCAGCTATGACACCAAATATTTGAAGATATAATTGTAATCTTTTATTCATATAATTAAAATAATTTATTCTAAAATAACTTTTGATTTAAGTAAAAAAATCTAAAATTCAGATTATTTATCATTTAATTATAGTAATTTAATTTTATTATGTTAGATAAATGTTAGATTTTTAACTTTTGAATAATTAAAAGCTAATTTATAATGGAATTATTTAAGATACTATCGGCTTCGTTTTTACCATAAATACCTTTAAAAATCATATTTCCATCTCTGCCTTTATAATTACCTAACCATAATCTAAATATTTCTATTACTCCTGGATATTCGTTTTGTAGTTGTTCTAGACTTTCAACTCTTGAAAAAATTGAACCTTGATTTTGTACACCAATTAGTTTATCATCAACTTCATTATTATCAAGCATTTTTATTACACCTATTAGCTTTACTTTAGCAATATCACCTCTTTCTAATGGCTCTCCAATAACAAAAATATCTAAAGGATCTCCATCTCCCCCCTCGCTTAACAATGATATTGTATTAGGTATCATACCATAATTACCAGGGTATCCTAAATATTGAATAGTTCTAGGTTTTCCATTTTTATAATCTCTGATTATAGTATTTTGATTTTTATCAAACTCCCATTTTTCTAATGTACCCGACTTTATCTCAATAAGAACATTTACATTACCATTAATATCCAATGCATTTATATCATATGTATTTTTGCAGGAAAAAAATAAAAAGGCCAAAATTATAAAAAATATCTTCATAATATCCTATTAATTGATTAGTGTTGTATCGTATACTAATATTTTTTTTCAATAAAGTTTTAGATATTTTTTATTTATTGTTTTAAATATTTTTTATATTTTTTTATTTTAAATTTTCTCCTCACGAAATAAATACAATTACTGTCAAATCAAGCAAATCGTGCAAATAATTATTGACAAGATGAATTATTAATATTTAAATTTAATTATAATTATTTCGCGCACATCGCGCAATTTAAAATAAACAAAGGAGAATATGATAATGGACTTATTTAGTGTTAATAATCCTAACCTACTAGTAAACTTTTCATTTTGGTTTGCTACAGCATCAATGTTAGCTGCTACAGCTTTCTTTTATGTGGAAAGAAAAGACGTAAACGCAAAATGCAGAACTTCACTTACAGTAGCTATGCTAGTAACAGGAATTGCATTTTGGCATTACCTGTACATGGCAAAATACTTTTTTGAAACAGGACAGTCCCCACTAGTATTAAGATACGTAGATTGGCTAATAACAGTACCACTGCAAATAGTTGAATTCTATTTAATATTAGCTGCAGTCACAGCTGTGAGCTCAAGTTTGTTCTGGAGATTGCTTGGTGCTTCATTAGTAATGTTAGTTGGAGGATTCTTAGGTGAAGCAGAAATGATGTCTAGAATGCCTGCTTTCATTATTGGTATGTTAGGTTGGTTCGCTGTACTTTGGATGATATTTATGGGTCCAGCAGCTGAAGTAAGTAACTCAACAGGTAATCCAGCAAGTCAGAAAGCTTTCAAGGCCTTAAGATTGATCGTTTTAGTAGGATGGTCAATATATCCAATTGGATATTATTTAAATGGTCCTGGTGCAAGTCCAGACTTGACAAATATCGTTTACAACTTTGCAGATCTTGTTAACAAAGCTATGTTTGGCTTAGTTATCTGGGCAGCAGCAAAGTCAGATAAGTAAAAATTAAATTAAATGCGCAGCTTAATGCTGCGCATTTTTTTTATGTTATTTTACAACAGACTCATATCAATAACCTTTTTATGTACAGCACTTTTGCTAGTACTACTTAACTATTTTTTATTTCAAAATATAGCATCATATTTATTTTTCATTTCCTTTTTCACAATTATTACATTTGGAATTTCCCATGGATCTCTTGATCAAGTAAAAGGTGCAACACTACTAAAATACTACAATATAGAAAACAGATATCTATTTTATATATGCTATATATTAACAGGTGCATTTTTCTTCTTTATTTGGTATTTGCAGCCTACCCTATTTCTTATATCTTTTATACTGCTTGGAGCATATCATTTTGGGAAAGACGATTGCTATCTTATGCAAATAAAAGAAAATATATTTACTAATTTTATTTTTTTACTAAAAGGTCTACCAATTATACTGACACCTTTTATTTTTCATTTCAGTGAAACTATTCATATAGTTTCAACAATAACGCAGAGCAATGATTCAAGTTTCATTAATTTTTTATATTATTTAAACGAAAAAAACTTATTGTTAATAATCAATTTTATCATTTTTATCATAGCAAATACTATCATTATAAATAGAAGGGATAAAATCAATTATCTTGTTGAGTTTTGTGCTCTTAATGTTGTCAACTTTACTTTTACACCTTTTATTGCATTTGCAGTTTATTTTTGCACTCTGCATTCCTTAAGGCATTACCTTTCGCTTATTGAAGATTTAAAGATAAATTCCTATAACGAAGCATTAAAATTGTTTTACTCAAACTTAATTCCTATTACACTTCTAACCATAACCTTCATTTTGTCTTTTGGTTTCTTATCACAATCCAATCTATCATTAAATGACCATTTGACACAAATCTCATTTGTTTCTCTGGGGGTATTGTCTCTTCCACATTTAGTTCTTGAAGTGTTATANGATAACACGTTACTAAGTTAAAAAAANATTTATGACAAATATNGTTTGGTTAAAAAGAGATCTAAGGACNCAAGATCATGAACCTTTTAAGCTNGCTTCTGATGGTNTNAATAATATTTTTCCTNTTTANATATTTGACCCTGAAATTATCAAAAAAAAGGATTTTAGTAATAGACATTTTCAATTTATTTANAATTCAATATTAGATATAAATNAAACTTTAAAAAAATTTAATATAATAGTNACAATTTTTTATGGATCAACAATAGANGTATTNCAATACTTGAACAGAAATCTAAACATCAATAAAGTATTTTCTTACAACGAAACAAATAATTTAATCCATCTTAAAAAAAATAATGAAATAAAAATCTTTTTAAAAAAACATAATATACCTTTGGAATTATCAAGTAAAAATGGTGTTGTTTCCAATATAGTCAATCGAAAAAATTGGGATAAAAAATGGTATGCTTATGCCAATGATAGTTTAGTTGAAAACAAATTTAGAAAACAAAAAAATTTAGTTATTGAAAATCCATTTATTATTCCTGAACATATTTGTAAAAAAATTCAGAATTATCCAAAAGAATTCCAATTATCTGGGGAAACAAAAGCTTGGGAAGTTTTAAATGATTTTGTAAACAAAAGATCACAAAACTATTCAAAAAATATATCTAGCCCACTATACAGTAGATATAGTTGCAGTAGAATATCAACTTATCTAGCCTGGGGTAATGTTTCAATAAGACAAGTTTTTAAATTTGTTAAGAATAATGATAAATATAATACGAACAAAAGAAATCTTAATAGTTTTCTTATAAGATTAAAATGGAATTCACATTTTGTTCAAAAGTTTCATGTTGAACCTAGATATCAAAATGAATGCATAAACAGAGGGTATGAAAATTTAGAAAGGACAAATAAAATTGATCATCTTAATGCTTGGAAAAATGCATCCACTGGTTTTCCCTTTATAGATGCTTGCATGAAATCCTTGATTAAAACAGGTTGGTTAAACTTTAGAATGAGAGCAATGTTAGTATCTTTTCTATGTCACCATTTAGATACTGATTGGAGACTAGGAGCAAATTTTTTAGCAAGACAGTTTTTAGATTATGAACCTGGTATTCATTATACCCAATTTCAAATGCAGGCGGGAACAACTGGCATCAATACATTAAGAATTTACAATCCAGTAAAACAATCACAAGATCAAGATCCAGAAGGTATATTTATTAAAGAATGGTTACCCGAACTTCGAGATCTTAATAAAGATCAAATTCATGAACCTTGGATTCAAAATAATAATGAGCAAAATTTATTTTTCAAAAATAACAATTTATACTGTAAACCTATTATTGATCATATAGAAAGTGGAAGATTGGCAAGAAAAAAAAATTGGTCATTTAAGAAAAATCTTTCTGTTAAAAAAGAAAATAAAAGAATGGTTCTAATGCATACAAGGAATAACTAGAATGATAAAATTAAGCAAATACGAAATTGATAGAATCATAGGTATGGCTATGGAAGATAGAACACCATTTGATTCTATAAAACAACAGTTTAATATTAATCACGGTGAAATTATAAAACTTATGTGCAAACAATTATCTGAAAAATCATTTAAAAAATGGAGAAAAAGAATGAATGGTAGAAAAACTAAACATAAAAAAAACTTCGATAAAAGCTTTTATAGATTCAAATCTAAAAATCAAAAATAATTGCTAAAACAAAGATTACCCTATAAATTCTGTAAAACGTGTAACTTACCATTTAATTGGAGAAAAAAATGGGCTCTAAATTGGTCCAATGTTTTATATTGCAGTCAAAAATGTAGAATGAAAAAAAATAAATTAAATGACTAATCNAGAAAATTCAAATTCAGTANTTCTNTGGAANAAATACTNTGANATCAATAAAACAGANTATATTGATTTATCAAATGTAGAAGGGAANATTCCNTCNGACATAGGTAAACTCAAAAATCTNCTCTATTTAAAAATTAGAGGNAAAAATATCAAAGGAACAATACCAAATAGTATNGGATATTTAAAAAAAATTATTACTATAGATTTTGCTTTCTGTGGTCTCAACGGTTCAATTCCAAGTTCAATTGGAAATCTAAAAAAATTAAAAACTATTAATCTTAAATCCAATAATATTTCTGGTATTATCCCTCATTCAATTGGCAATCTAACCTATCTAAAATCTCTAGATTTNTCAAACAACAAACTAGAAGGATATATACCCGAGGATATTAGTAAATTAAAAAAAATCTGGTATCTAAATTTATCTAATAATAAACTTAATGGTACAATTTCTGAAAACATCATTAGTCTAATATCCAAAAATAATCTACCTATCAGTAGTATAATATCATCAAATAATATTAAACTACCTTTAACCTAAATATGCGTTCATTAATTTTAATTACTGTAATATCTTCCCTATTAGCAATAACCTATTTGTCTTTNTTAATTTTGGGATTAGAAGGTACAATTATCTATATATTAATATTTTCTTATTTTTTATATTGGCTTACAAAAAAAAGTTTTCTGAATTCATATTTCAAAAAAAACCAAGAGAAGTAAATGAAATCTATTATTCAAAACAAAACTTTTTTACTTTTTTTCTTAGGAAATATTATTTCACTCATTGCATTTGGATTTAACACAATTTCAATAAGCTGGCTTGTTCTTGAACAAACTGGATCTGAATTTCAACTTGGNAAAATTATGGCTGTAGCAACGGTACCGGGCTTAATAATTGCCTTATTATCTGGATATTTNATTGATAAGCTTAATAGAAAGTGGNTACTCGTATTTTTAGATCTNTTTAAAATGCTTGTTTTAGTTCTATTTTTAATTGCTACATATTTTTTTGAACTAAAAATGTACTTNATTTATGCTACTGTCTTTTTAATTGGTATTGGCAACGCACTATTTTGGCCAACCGGTCAAGCATTTGTTCAACAAATTGTAAACGAAAATGATTTTTTTAATGCTAACAAACTACTATCTGCAAGTTACCAAATTGGTTCAATTTTTGGAGCTGGGTTAGGTGGTATTATTGTACACTATTTTAATCCCTATTCAGCATTATTTATAAATATTTTTGCTTATTTAATATCATCTACCCTTATTTCCTATGCTCCATTCAAACATAAAATTAATACTACTAATAAAGAATTATCAATACTATCAATAAATAAGGGAATCGAATATCTAAAAAAAAGAAAAGATATATTAGTNNTNACCATGACAACTATTCTTTCAGATGTTGCAATATGGGGTTCATTATCAGTATTAACAATTTCAATATCAACTAATATTTTTGACAAAGGAACTTGGGGTTATGGTATTTTAGATGGTTTTTACGGTGCAGGTGCACTTTCATCCGCTTTTTTAATTGGTTATTTAACTAAAGAGTTTCAAAGACAAACAGTCTTAAAATTTTTCTATTTTGGAGCAGCAATTTTCTTATTTTTATCTGCAAATATGCCAAATATATATTTGGCTTCTTTGTGCTTTCTTTTTATGGGATTTAATAACAATTCAGCTAGAATATTGATAAGGACTATATTAATGGAGAATATTCCAAATAATATCATGGGCAGAGTTCAAACTTTACTTGGAATATATACTAGGATTATGGTTGTAACTAGTTCTTTACTGTGTGGTTATTTAATTGAGAACATAAGTATTGAAAATGCAATAAACTTCACTTGCCTTCATTACATCCTAGCTATGGTAGGAACATATGCTGTTAGTAAAAAATGGCAAAGATCAGTTCAATACTTAAATTAAATATAATTATTTATAAAATTTAACCTAAAAGTAAGTAAGTACTCACATTTATCTTGTTTTGTTATTTTTTATTTAATAATATATTAAATGAAATTTATTTTATTTTATTTATATTTGAGTTTTAGTTTTGCTGGTACAATCACAGATCAACAAAAAAATACACTCTGTAAAATATGCAGCATAAATAATAATTCTCAAATTGAGTTAAATGANTGTTTAAAAGATTATTGTGATAATGTGTGTAACAATGATATCGAAATCATAGCATCTAATAAATTAGAGACCGATTCAGCTAATTTACTATACAACCCCATTACAGGAAAAATATCAAATGAAAAGAATTCAAACATTACTTTTATGTATGATTCTATTTCAAGAGAACCTTTAATTAATAAAAATCAAAATGAAAAATATATTCAATCTAAAAAAAAGTGGTTTCGATCTATTGGATTTGGACCATCATTAACAAACAATACTATAAAACCAAAAGTTATAAGCGATAATTCTAATATTGCAATAAATTTTGGTTTATATAGAAACTATAATACAAATNCCTTTGTTGGATTGAATCTAAATGGAAAATATCAAGAAAATGGACGAGAAAACAATCTATCCATTAACGTACTTTCCTTTTCTTACATAACATTTATAAAAAATAAAATTCAAGATATCTTTGTAACTGTAAATTTAGGTCCAGCTAGAAGTACTTATAAAGATCTATTAAATGGGAAAATATCACTTCAACATGGATATAGCTTCATGTATGGAATTGGGATACCTGTTTTTTTAAATGAAACAATATTAAATTTTGGAATTGAATATTCTAGATTTAGTTTAAAAAATAGAATAGATGACTATAATTTTATTGAAAAAAACTATTTCATTGCTTTAAAANGCTCTTTTTTATTTTAATTAATTTTAAAAAATTCTAATCCAATATAACATTTACAAGTAGAACAATATCAAGAACATTAATTGTTTCATCAAAGTTAAGATCAGCTGATTCAAATACTTGATCATTAGGTTGTTCTTCTCCTGTGATATAATTAATCATTATAACGACATCAAGAATGTTGATTATACCGTCAAAGTTAATATCACCCAATNAAACAGAATCATTTATAAAAACTTGTATTGGTATGCTTGCATTACCTCCATAAGATATAATATTTATATAATTTAAATATTCATCAAATAATAAATCATTTGTATCNACAGAAAGATTAATTTGATCTGATTCTCCAGCATTAATTTGACCAAAATTTTGNGATAAAGTTATCCATTCTGGACTTTTTTTAATTTTAACTGATAGTAAGTTTTGCAGATAATTATTATTGTAAGCTACTTCTAATCCATCCACACCTCCAAGATTCTGTATTCCAACAGTTCCATTGGAGAAATCTCCAAGCATTTCATTATAATTAAAAGATATATCACCATTTGAATAAAGAACAACTTGAAAATCATAAAAACTATTTTCAAAGTTTGTCCACCAATGTGCAACACTATTAAACCATACAACCATCCTATCACTATTTGAATGATAGTANACATTTCCTGAACAATATTGATTGCAATTATCATTTACAGGATTCAAATCATCCCAAAATGGAAATATTGCTGGTGAAGGAGCAGAATTTGAAGGTAACTGTTGATTATTCCACTCACTATTATCATCACCAAAACCTATCCATCCATTTGGATTAATTCTAATTTCATTATAACTATTTCCGTAAAAAGGAAAATTAAAGTCTAAAGGTACCAATTGCCCAGATTNGTCGTTATTAGGAAAGGNGTATAAAGTTCCAACTTCTGAAATATCAATCCAATCATGNTCAAATATCTCAGTTTCNGAATCCGACCAAAAATTTCCATAATTATCAGACTGATTTATACCAAGAAATGGAGAAATACTCAATTGATATGATAATACGGAATTATCTTCACCATTATTTATTAATGATAAAACATCACTTCCTAGATCACCTTCATCTATTTGAAAAGTAAATTCTCCAGGACTAAAATCTAAGTTAGGGCTAGGACCGCTAATCTCTTGTAAAGCATTAAATAAGTTTAGTCTACCCCCACTTACAGTTACTCCATTTAAACTTGGAAGAATATCAACAGTATTTAACAAAGTATTTTTTATTTCTAAAGAGCAATTAGCTGGATTATCAATACAATCTTGTGCAAAAGCTATAGAAGCACCAGCATGCATTAACCCAACGGCTCCAGCAACGTGAGGAGTTGCCATTGAAGTACCTGTATAAGAACAGGTAACACCACCTGATACAGTACTACAAATATCTGTTCCAGGAGCGCCTAAATCAATACTATTTGTTCCATATCCTGCACTATTATATTTAACATCATTTCTTGTAGTATTAGTTACGGAAACTACCCAATCACTATTACAACCAGTTGGAACATCTCCTACTTGATCTACATTTTGATTACTATTTGTTGTAGCAGCTGCACTTAATATTCCTACTTGACCCATTGCATTATATAAATCATTCCAAACAGGATAAGATCCTGAGTTGCAATTTGCATTATCAACTCCAAAACTACTGTTTGTAGCAACCACATTAGCTCCGAATTCACCGTTTGTAGATAACCACAACGATTTTTGATCAAGTACGTACCCATATGCAATACTAATTGTTGATGTTGATCCTGATGAACCAGCTACTGACATTATTTTTATATCCCAATTAACTCCTACTACATCAGAATTATTATTACCCTTAGCTCCTATTGTTCCAGCAACATGTGTACCATGATTATCTGATGGTATACTTCCATCATTACTATATGCATCCCAACCATTAATGTCATCGATATAACCATTTCCATCATCATCTATACCATTATTCGGAATTTCATTATTATTAACCCATATATTACTAACTAAATCAGGATGATTAATATCAACTCCTCCATCAACAACAGCTACTACAATTTCATCACCAAGTGCAGTTAAACCACCAGTTGATATATCCCAAGCTTCTACAGCATCAATATCACCATCAACTTGACCTCCACTTTGACCAGTATTGTTTAATCCCCACATTTGGTTAAAATAAGGGTCGTTAGGTATTTCACGCTGATTTACTTTATGGTCTAACTGAGCATAAACAACATAATCAAAACTAGAAATTTCTTCTAAATACTTAAATATATTATCATTATTTGAATCAAATTCAACAAGCCATACATTTAATTTTTTAACAAGACATTGCTTAGCAGTAAAATTTGTATTTTTCAAATTTTGAGATATACTTTGTTCATTGAGTTCTAAATTAAATTTTACTATTAATTGATTATCTACATAAGGTGTAGCTGCGTAAAAATTATTTATTGTTGTAATTAAAATTAATTTGAGTAATAATTTCATATTTTTTCCAATTTTGTTTACCAAAGATTAAACCAAATTTATGGAATTAAAAATCATATAATTAATATTATTTCATTTTGTTACTTTTATCTAAAAATTGTAAAACTATACAATTGATCTCAAAAATAGTATTTAAGGAAAAAAAATGAATGACTAAAAACCCTTCTAATAAGAAGGGCTTTTGAATGTCTATTGCGGAGAGTCCGAGATTTGAACTCGGGAGCCGACTATCGCCGACTACGGATTAGCAATCCGCTGCATTACCGCTCTGCCAACTCTCCAAATGCGGAGGATGAGGGACTCGAACCCACAAGGGCTATTAACCCGGCGGTTTTCAAAACCGCTGCCTTACCAATTAGACTAATCCTCCAAATAGCTAGATAATTTAGCAATATATAATTTTAGTGACAAATAAAAGAGTTATTAAATTTCAAATTTTATTCCCTGAGCTAATGGTAGGTCACTTCCCCAATTTATAGTATTTGTTTGTCGTCTCATATAAGCCTTCCAAGAATCAGATCCAGATTCACGTCCACCCCCAGTTTCTTTCTCACCCCCAAATGCTCCACCTATTTCTGCTCCTGATGTTCCTATATTTACATTTGCTATTCCACAGTCACTACCCTTATGCGATAAAAATTGTTCGGAATTTAAAATATTATTTGTGAAAATTGCAGATGATAAACCTTGGGGAACATCATTGTGAATTTTTATAGCTTCATCAATTGATGAATATTTTGTTATATATAAAATTGGTGCAAAAGTTTCTTCTTTCACAATTTCTATATTACCTTCAACTTCAATTATAGTTGGTTCAACAAAATTACCTTTTTTGTTTAATACATTTCCACCGTATAATAATTTTCCACCTTGCTTAATTGCTTTTTTTATTGCGTTACTGTAATCTTTAATAGCTGATTGATCAATTAATGGTCCCATTAATGTATCATCACTTAGAGGATCACCAATTCTAACTTGCGAGTAAGTTGACTTTAATTTTTCAACAATAGTATCATATACACTGTCATGCGCAATAATTCTTCTTGTTGAAGTACATCTCTGTCCTGCTGTACCTACAGCGCCAAATAAAATTGCAGGAATAACCATATCCATTTTTGCTGTTTGATCTACTATAATAGCGTTATTACCACCTAATTCTAAAATTACTTTACCTAATCTTTCACCAACTACTGATCCAATTCTTTTGCCCATTCTAGTTGATCCAGTTGCAGAAATTAATGGTACTCTTTTATCATTAATTAATTTTTCACCAATTACTGAACCTCTTCCAATAATTAAATTAAATATAGATTTATATCCTTCTTTATTAAGAACTTCATTACAAATGTTTTGAACTGCAATTGCACATAATGGTGTTTTTGATGAAGGCTTCCATAATGATATATTACCACATACTGCTGCAATAAAAGCATTCCAAGCCCATACTGCAACAGGAAAATTAAAAGCTGAAATAATACCAACAATACCCAGAGGATGCCATTGTTCATACATTCTATGAAGTGATCTCTCAGAATGCATAGTTAATCCATAAAGCTGCCTTGAAAGCCCAACAGCAAAATCTGCGATATCAATCATTTCTTGCACTTCACCATCGCCCTCAGATTTAATCTTACCCATCTCTAGTGAAACAAGATCTCCTAGTGCACTTTTATGTTCTCTTAAAGCATTTCCCATCTTTCTAATTAATTCACCTCTTACTGGTGCTGGTACCATACGCCACTCTTCAAAAGCATCTTGTGATGATTTTATAATTTTTTCGTAATCATGTTCAGAGCAAAAGTTAACTTTTGCTAAAATATCTCCATTAGTTGGATTGAATGATTCTATATATCCTGCATCAGAGGTTTTAAAATATTCATTCGCACCAATGCAAGATCCATAATTTTCTTTTTCAATCTTTAATTTTTTTAAAATTTGATTCATTTATTTACCTGTTTTTTAAGAATTTTTTTATTACATCTAACATAATGTCCTTTTTTGAATTCTATTAACTCCTGATTTTCTTTTGTTCCGGCACAAGGACATTCATCATCATTAAATCTATTGCAAAATCTACATCCATCTCCCAACTCCAATAATGATGGCACCATCCCAGGAAGTGTTTTTAACTTGTCTACTTCTTGATTAATTTTTGGTATAGATTCCATCAATGCTTGAGTATATGGATGTAAAGGATTATTAAAGAGTTCATGAACTGTAGCAATTTCTTGGATTTGACCAGCGTACATAACAATGACTCTATCACAAATTTCAGCAATAACACCTAGATCGTGAGTAATCATCATAACAGCTAATCCCATTTCTTTTTGTAGTTTTTCTATTAATTCCAATATTTGAGCCTGTATAGTTACATCTAAAGCTGTTGTAGGCTCATCAGCAATTAATACTGATGGATTGCAGGATAATGCCATAGCAATCATTACTCTTTGTCTCATTCCACCTGAAAGTTGATGTGGGTACTCCTCAACCCTTCTTTCTGGTGATGGTATACCAACAAGCTTTAGCATTTCAATAGCTTTTTCCTTAGCTTCTTTTTCACTCAATTTTTGATGTAAAATAATAGATTCCATAATTTGATCACCACAAGTAAAAACAGGGTTTAGGGATGTCATTGGCTCTTGAAAGATCATAGAAATTTTATTTCCTCTAATCTTTTGAATTTTATTTTTTGGCATGTCGAGTATACTTTCACCATTAAATAAAATCTCTCCTCCTGCATAATAACCTGGAGGCTGAGCAACTAATCTCATAATTGATAAAGCGGTAACAGATTTACCACATCCTGATTCTCCTACAATTCCTAAAGTTTCTCCTGGATAAACATCAAAGCTAACGTCCTCAACAGCGTGCGCTACTCCTGCATCTGTTTTAAAGTATGTTTTTAAATTTTTGACTTCAATAATTGGTTTTTTAGACATTTTCAATCTCTTTTGTTTTTCTTAATGACCATATAAATAAAATAATAACTATAATAAACATCAGTATAGGTGTCGAATAAAAATATTCACTAGAACTATATTTATTTAATTCTTTAATCCTTCCAATGAGCAATGAAATCCTTCCCATAACTGCAAAGCCAAATGATGCTCCAAATTTGATCATTAAAAAATAAATTCCAATTTTGCTTAAAAAGCCTATGCTACCTTTGTGTTCTGTTGAAAAGAAAAAATATATTAAACCTGTAAGTGTACCTATCAGCACTAGTATCGAATTAAAAATATCAAAGGAAGATTGTGAAAAATCAATGACTGCTGATTGTATTTGAATTAAAATATCAGAATTTAGATATCCATAAAATCTTAAACCAGCTGCCATTCCAACAATATATGCAATTGGCCAACGTGCCAGCCAACTCAAATTCGGGATAAGACGCATTAACATAAAAATGCCTAACACAAATGGAATCAAATAAATGAAACTTATTTCATCATAACCAGCAATACCACCTTTAGGAAAAATACTTCTTTCTAAAATACCAAAGAAAGTTGTCAAAAAATTTAAAATCTCATATATAAAATACCAAATCTTATAAAAAACACCTAATTCTGAAATATTTTCTAGCTTAGGCCATAATCTACCAAGCATATTTGGTTGAACTTGTTGCCAAAATGAGGTTACTACAACATAACCAGCTGATACACCAACATATAAATGTTCAGCTGCTTTGTAAAATGGATTATCATCGTACAAATAGCTGAATATACAAAGTGTTAAAAAAACAATAAGCCAAGCTGTAAATAATTCAAAAGGAGAAATCATATTATTTTGTTCCTCTCTTTCTGTTCAAAAAATATGTGATATTGCCAAAAACAATAAATATAACAATCATAAGATGAGCAATAGACTGTGCTGACATCATGCCTGTCGCTTCACCCTTAAAATTATATTGATTATATTTTGAATATACTAAATTCTCATATTCAGCAGCGCCTGGCATTCCAGCTAAAATTCCTCTTATCTGATTATTTTCAACATATGGAATGATATCCGTTACTTGTATAGATGTACATCCAGTTGTAAATGGTATTTTCTTGGGATCAGTTGCATATTGTACCCATTGTTTTGATCCTGGATCACCCGCAGAAAGACTTATAACGTAATCAAAATTTTCGATATTTTTAATTTCTTGCATTAGTTGTAAATCTTTAATTTCATTTCCTAACAAATCAACAGTGTACATTGTTCTAATATCTGATGCGATCCCTTTGATTACAGCTTCTCCTCCTGGCTTAAAACCAAGATTTACATAATCCTCATCATATTTTTTCCCCATTTCTGATGCAACTTCAGAAAATGCATCAGTTGACATAAAATTACCATCAGGCCATAACGCAAATCCATAAACAAGTATATCTTTTGAAAATAAATGTCTTAAAATTGCAATTGCCATTGGATGAATTTCAGGCATTGTACTTGGTCCATATTCAAAAGAAACAATGACTTTATCTCTTTCTTTTAAATTTTCAATCTCTTGAAATACTTTTACAGTATCTTTTTTTGGTATAACAGGCAATTTAACTAAATCTGGATATAGTAATGGGATACAAACTGAAAGTGCAATAATTATAAAAATTATTCTTCTGTCAAGCGAACCAAGTTTTATTAAAAATTTTTCAATCATAATTAATCACCCAGAAATGATTTTTCTTTACCTATAATGATTCTAAATGAAGTACCAATAATTCCAAGAGCTATTCCAATCATAAGTGCTCTTGAACCTGCAGTTGTTGGATAATTGTAAATCCATTCTTGTAAAAAATTAATTTTAAAAATATTTGGAGTCTCTATATTCCAATTCATAATAAATCCAACAATAATCACAAATATGATTGAAGATAATAATGAAGAAATAAAAACAATTTTATTCTTAAAAAATGGACTTATTAACGCGAAAACTCCAAAAATTATCGATGTTGATATGGCCCACCAAGGGATGAGCTCACCTAATGGTACCCTTCCTAACATCAATATAATACCAGCTATTAAAAGTAAAGTTGCCTCAAAATTTCTTATTCTAAAAGCTCTGTATGATGCTGAGGCAACAAAAAAGGCAAGTAAGGCAAACATTGTAGCTGATAATGGAGTAAAAATTGTAAAAAACATCCAAGAAAAAAGGGAACCTTCAATATTTACATGAGCTCCCCAAGGATGTTCTTTAACTGTATATCTAACCAATGAACTTAACTGATATTTTTTTCCATCAAATATAAAAGGCTCGTTCATAAAATTGTCTGCTTCTTTTTTAGTAATAAAAACATGATCTATTTTGTAATCTTTGTTGGAATCCATTAAATTTTCGTAAATGGAATTTTGCGTTGATTTATTAGTTTTATTGAAAATGATGTTAGACACTAAATTGGCATCATTTTTTTCTATATCATTTATTTCAATATAATTTGCACCTCTAAAGAAGAAACCAGCAAAAATAGCAAAAAAGAAGCCTGAAACAGCAAGTACACTATATTGCCAATTTTTTCTTTTATAAGCTATTTTTAATATTTGTAATTTTAACATATTCAATGCGCCAAGGAAAATTGCGAATGCAGCAATGATATCAAACCATTGTGTTGCATCATTATCAACAAAATCATTTATTGGCTCATAATTAATAAAATGACCAAATAAAGTTAAAAGTCCGACAGACATGACAATGATTAATGGTAATTGTCTTTTTAAAAAATTCATTATTTATTAAAAATATCTAGTATATTAAAATTAATAAAACCTAATTGCTCAAAACCGCTAAATAAAACTACAATTAACATAAATATTATCATAAAAAACTTCACTATATCTTGACCTTTGATAACACCTAATAATTCAGGTTTATTTGATAAATAAGCACTTGCTGTAAAAAATTCCTCACCAATCAATGTATAATCACAGGCCGTAACAAAAAACGGAATTTGTGATGGTGATCCTGTACCTGCTATTTGTATAGCACCAATAGAGTTACCAGTTTCTGCTAAAATCAAAGACTCTGCATAAAATTTACCTTGATAAAAACAAGCAGCAGGTTTTTCTCTAAGCATTATACCATTAACTCCAGCAGTGTAAGCAAACTGATCATCAGTAACATAATGAACCATATCATCATAATAAAGATCAGGTCGACCAGCTTTTAAATATGATTCTTTACAAGTTTCTCTACCAGCTTCCATAACTATAGATTTTGAGACTGGCACATTAAGTGATGTCTCATATTTAGCAGTTAATTCTGAAACATTACCTAATATTGTTAAACCAGATACTGTTTCAACTTGGTCCATATCCATTATTCCAGGTACAAATAATACTGGTTTACCCATTTCAGTTGACCTTCCAACCGCTTCTTCAATAGCTTTTAAACCAGGTATTGGTCTTAAATATATATTTTCACCTCTTGATGCTAAATTAGTATAAAAGTGTAGAATCCAAGATACAAAAATTACACTAACAAACTTTGTAAATGAACCATTGATAAATAAACTGCCTTGAAAAAAATAATACACAGTTACAACTAGTATAAACGACGCAATGTATTTAAATATTATATTATAGTTATTTTTCATATTTTGCATATTTTTCAATTTCAAGCAGTAATAGCTCAACATTTTTTTTATCTTCTAATAATTCAGCTACTTGATAATATAAATGAGATTGAATAAATACAGTTAATATAGGTCCAAAAAATATTAACAATTGACTACCAAAAAAAGATAAATATTTAACCATTTCTAAAAAAAATATCGCTGGAATAGACAATCCGTGATGATGAATTCTTTTTGCAATATCCATAATTATTTCATTATTTGATTTAGTTCTTGACATAATTTAGGTTATAATCATTTCCAAATTAGCTCTTGGGACTTCAAATAATTTACCATTATCTAACTTTATTTCAGCTACTCTGACTAACGTTTCAGAATCCATTTTTTTTAATTCTTTTGGTAAAGAAACAACCGTTCCAACTTTTCCAAAGTAAGGCTCCCTAATAACTCTAATTTGAGATCCTTCTGAAATGATCATATCTATATTTGAATTTTGTTTATCATCTTGTTTATTTGAGATTAATATTTCAGGTCTAATGACTCCAGCTCTAATTTGTGTAGAACCATTGATTGAAGCAGTTTGTTTTTTTTTCTTATTTAGTAAAGAATAGGTTTTTTCAGACATAGCAATTTCACCAAAGCCCTCTGTAATAAGTAAGCTTAAACCAATATTTTCTGAGCCAGTTATAGCTACTCCTAGATTATATCCTAATAACTCAGATAATGCGTTATAAGAAAAACCACCACTAACTATACCTGCAACACCAATAGATTTTGCTTTTTGAAAAGCCTCATTATCTAAATATGAGCCACCTATTAAAATTTTACCTTTGTGTGACTTATTTATCATGGATGCAATTAATTTTTGATTAGGGTTTGATGTAACAACAACAATTTCTCCTCTATTTTCGCCACCTACACCTAAAATTCCTTGAATTAAAGTTGCCGTTGTTTCAATTTTGACACCTTCATCTGGTAAAACATCAGAGATTTTTCCTGAAGTATATGCATTGATTTCTACAGATTTTTGAGGCTCAGAAATAATAACTTGTCCTGTAACATCAGAAACATTTGCTATAAAACCGTTAATAGGAGATTTTACTTGAGTTTTAAACAAACCAAACAGACCTTTATTTTCTGCAATGATTTGATTTTTTTCTACTTTGTCATCGATTTTTATCAACATACAATCTTTTATATTATCAGGTTCAACATTTAATTGTTTAGATACATTAACCATATGAACATTTCCAGGAATTTTCGTAGAAGCTACGATATCCTTGGATTCAACATAATCACCTATTTTATAATGTACTTTACCTTTCATAGGAAGTAATCTAGTTTTTACGACCTTTGTTGACTCTAATATTTTCAAACCAGGTGTATATGATCTAGACATTTTTAAACTCCGGATATTCATCAATAGCATTTGACCATTTTAGTAAAGATTTAATTCTATTTTTAGAGTCACCTGGTATTTCGAAAGGCCTTCTTCCTCTTCCATCAAGGATTATTCCAACATCCCCACCACTAATTCTTGTATTAATGTCTTCATTATATCCTGATCCAATGTTAATACCTTTACTTGGTTTTAAAATTGAATCATATAACATATATGGTGCCTTGATTACTTTAATTTCACCTTTTTGTAAATTTCCTTCAATTTTATTATTATCTATTTGGAAACTATACTCTAATAAGGTGTTACTTTTAGTATTACCAAAAGGTGCAATACAAGTACCTAATCTTATCAAACAATCCTTTTCAAAGACTTGAATAGCAGCGTCAGGATGAATTGTTGATAAGATACCTAGTTGAGGCATCATAAATATAGAATCAACAGCAAGCTCTGTTATACCTTCAGGTAAAAATGAATCGATTAACATTTTTGCAGCTTGATTCCTTCTAGGAGCATGAGATAATACACCACCAGAACCTACAATTAAATCTAGTTCATTCATATTAACCAACGATTTACCTGATTCAGATTGATCAAAAGCGTCAGATATAGTTCTTTCTTTTTGAACTCCCTTTAATTCAACAGCAAATTCTTTATGTTGGAGAAATGATAACCTTAAAGCTTCCCTAGCAATTGCCTGTTCTAGTATAAGACCTTGAAGAGTTTGTGGTATGGTTGTTGGTCTTATCATCTTATTTGCTATACTGTTTGTTAAATCTTTACTATCTATTTCGTAAGGAATCCAACGTAAAATATTTTGATAACCAACTTCAGCTAGGACATTGCATACAGAATAACTCATCCCAAGATTTGCACTTACGGTCCTATTAAATTTTCCAGAAAACACTGAAAAAACATCTGTTGTTGCACCACCAATATCTACACCAACAACAGACTTTTTAGTATTGTGAGCTATTTTTTTAATTATTTCTCCCACAGCTCCAGGAGTAGGCATAATGGGTGCACTAGTCCAAGACATTAATTTTTTATAACCTGGTGCTTGTGCCATTACGTGTTCCATAAACAGATCATGAATTTTATCTCTACTTGGTTGCAAATTTTCAATATCAAGATTTGGTCTAATATTATCAACTATTGTTAAATCTGAGATTGATGACAGCCTTTTCGAAACATCATCAACAGCTTTATTATTACCAGCATAAATAATAGGTAGTTTATAATTTAAACCTAACCGAGGCTTAGGGTTAGCTGCTTCTAAAATCTCAGCTAATTCTACAACATGACTTATTGTACCACCATCAACACCACCAGATAACAAAATCATATCAGGCCTTAATTGTCTTATTCTTTTAACTTTTTCATGATATAAACGACCATCATTGGAAGCTAATACATCCATTACAATCGCACCTGCACCCAAAGCAGCTCTCTGTGCACTTTCTCCTGTCATATTTTTTACAACACCTCCAACCATCATTTGGAGGCCACCACCTGCAGAGCTTGTAGAAATATAAATATCAACACCTTTGTTTTCAGTTGAGGGAATTATAATTTTTTCAGATTCAAGTATTTTTCTATTTGATAATTCCTCTAACTCAATAATTGAGTTTAGGACCCCTCTAGTTACATCTTCAAAAGGTGCCTCTACCGTTGTTGGCGCTTCGCCTCTAAAGGTCAGACGATATTCTTCATCAATCAACTCAATTAGAATTGCCTTTGTTGTTGTTGAGCCGCAATCTGTTGCAAGAATGGTTTTTACTTCTTTTGGATTAAAATCTTGCAAAAATCTATATCTATTGTTTCAATCTTGGGTCAAGAGCATCACGCAACCCTTCACCAACTAAATTATATACCGTAACACAAATAAATATTGCTAATCCAGGGAAAAGAGCAAGCCACCAAGCATATGTTGCTCCTCTAGCAACCGCTAAAATTGCACCCCAAGTAAAACTATTAGCTGCCCCCAATCCTAAAAAGCTTAATCCTGACTCTGTTAATATTGCGCTTGCTACCCCGAAAGCAACAGCTACAAGAACTGGTGCAATGGAATTAGGTAATATATGTCTAAAAATAGT
Organism: Fidelibacterota bacterium; assembly: GCA_002703375.1. Classification (GTDB taxonomy): domain Bacteria; phylum Fidelibacterota; class Marinisomatia; order SCGC-AAA003-L08. The sequence goes on from NZTO01000027.1 coordinate 71,893, forward strand.
TCTAAATTCACTATTGCCAAGCGCAATGGAAGCACTTACGTAATCTTGATTTCTGGTTTTTAAAAATTCACCTCTAGTATATCTAGCAATTCCAGTCCAACTAGTTAGTCCTACGACTACCATAATTATCCATATACCACCTCCAGGATAGAAAGCAATAATAGTTAATATTAGAAAAAAAGTAGGAAATGTCAACATAAGTTCTATCAATCTCTGGATTATAATGTCAACAGTACCTCCATAATAACCAGCTAAAGCTCCAAGAATAATACCAATGAAGCAAGATATTGATGTCGCAACAAAACCTATTAAAAGAGCAGTTCTAAAGCCGTGTATTATTCCACTTAAAACATCTCTACCTAGTTGATCAGTCCCAAGATAATGTCCATTTTTTCCTGGAGAAGCATATCTTGATGTAAAATCAATATTTGAAGGTAAAAAAGGAACAGGTGGCCAAATAGCAAAATCATAATCTAATTCTTTCCATTCTGCATTCAAAAAATCTTTTTGCCATTCAGTTACTCCTAATTTGACAAAATATTCTTTAACTACAGGAGATGTAATGCTATCCTGATAACTACATAATAATGGTTTATCATTTGCTAAAAAATCTGCAAAAATTGCAATGACAAAAAATGATAATAATACTCTAAAAGCATATAACGCTAATTTGTTTTTTTTAAATTGGGCTACTACTAATTGATTATAAGATTTATTTTCCATAGTTAATTTTTATTAAATGTAATTCTTGGATCAACTACACTATACAAAATATCAGCAATTAATATACCAAAAAGAGTTAAAACTGAAGATATAGTGAAAACTGCCATAACAATTGGATAATCTCTTGACATTATTGCTTCATATCCCAAAAGACCCATACCAGGAATTGAAAAAATTGTTTCAATAATGATACTTCCACTTATCATAGCAGGTAACAATGAAGCTAACATTGTTACAATTGGGATCAACGAATTTCTTAGTGCGTGTTTAAAAATGATAGTTTTTTCTGCTAACCCTTTTGATCTTGCCGTTCTTATATAGTCTTGTCTGACAACTTCTAGCATGCTAGTACGCATCTGTCTTGATAAATAAGCAAAAGAGCCATAAGTTATAATAATTATTGGAAGAATTAAATGCCAAACATAATCAAGGAATTTTTCAAAAGGAGTCATATTTTCTAAGTAAGTAGAATGTAAACCAGCGTAAGGAAAAATATCAAAAAAATCACCTCCACATAAAAAAGTAATTGCTAAAATACCAATCCAAAAACTAGGAAGTGAATAAAGTATAAAAACAATAAACGTTGTAATTCTTTCAAACAGGCTCTTGTCATTAATAGCTGAATAAATTCCCAAAGGGATTGAAATTACATAGGTAATAAATATAGCAATGAAATTCAATGTCATTGTTACAGGTATTCTTGATTTCATTTTATCTATTACAGGTTCATTGTCCCTAAATGATTTACCAAAATCAAGCTTTAAAGTATTCATTGTCCATATATGATATTGGTTTTTCAATCCATTAAATCTAAATGTTAATCTGCTAAAAATAGATTTAGGGTTCAAATCATTTTGATTTTCAAAAATTGTAAAGTAAAATAATGGTTTATCTAAGTTCCATTGTTTTCTGATCAGCTTAAGTATTTCTTCATTAAGATCTTCTCCTTGACCAGTAGACATATCCTGCTGACCGGCTCCCATTCCAGCTTTCATTTTCGCCGGATCTCCAGGAGCTAGCCTAGATATTCCAAATGATATGATTGTTATCATAAATATTGTAGGAATCATTAACAGAAGACGTTTTAAAATATAAAGTAACATAAATTAATTTACTGCTGAGTACTTGTGCAATGAAGTAGGTACCCACCATTCAAACGGATCATATCCAGGTCTAAATGGATATACATTAGCATTTTGGAAACGTTTGTGCATTAAACGATTAGATTTAGAAACATAAATAAATGTATAAGGTTGCTCATCATGAAGTATTTCTTGAAACTCCATCATATATTCTATCCTTTTACTTGAATCATATTCTCTTCTATTTAACTCAATTAGTTCATCTACTCTTTCATTTATAAAACTTATTGAATTTGATCCTTCACCCTTTGCTTGAGAGGAATGCCATATTTGATAAGGATCAGGCTCAGTGGTTGACATAGCCCAACCTAAAATCATAGCATCAAATTTTTGGGCACTAACTTGATCTAAAAATATAGACCATTCCAAAGTTTGTACATCCACCTCAATCCCTATTTTTCTACAATTTTCTGCTAGAATAAGTCCAATCTGCTTTCTTACTTCATTCCCGTTATTAGACAACACAGTAAATTTAAATTTTTCTTTTTTCCCATTAATTATCTTATCAAGAATTCCATCACCATCAGTATCTTTCCAACCCTCTTCAGCTAAAATTTGTTTAGCTATTTTAGGATCATATGGCCAAGGAACAATATCATTATTAAACTCTTCTCTTTTAAAATAAATAGGACTTTTACAAATCTCTGCTTCATTATAAAACAATGTTTCTATAATTTGTTTTCTGTCAAGTAAATGTGTCATTGCTCTTCGAACCATTTTACTTTTAAATAATGGGTTTTTTTGATTCCAACCTATGTATCCATATCCAGGAATATTATATAATTCTTTGGTATAGTTATTTGTAATCTTTTTAGAGTTTGTTTGATTCATAAATTTTTCCATAGGCAAGCCAATAACATCTAACTCACCAGCCTTTAGACCAATTATGGCAGCATCATAATCTTTAACAACTTTGTGTACAAATTTTTCTACATAACCATTTTCATCTAAATCACCATTTTTATATGCCCAGTAGTTTGGGTTACGTTCTAAAACAATTTTGTCATCTGTAGACCATTCCTTAAAAATATATGGACCTGATCCAAGTGGATTTCTAGACATGTCTTTTCCGTTAAACTCTTGTGCAAATTTATATGCTGGTAAGTTTTCAAAATCCTTGGCATCTGTACTAGACATTTCAGCTACCATTTTTTCTAATTCATCAAAAGTTATATTTTCCATATAATTGTTGGGATCATAATGGTGAATTGGATACGCTGTCAAACCATTGAGCATAGTTTCCATTTTGAAATATGGATTTGTACAAGTAATTCTTAATTTATATTGATCTCCATTGATCAATTCGGCTTTTTTAACATCTTTGAAATAATTTCTCAATGGTGCACAATCCACAAAAGGATTTTTAATACATTTTAAATAAAAAATAAAGTTATTTGCATCCAATGGAACACCATCAGAGAAATAAGCGTCTTTTCTTATGTTGTATTCATAAACCAGATGATCATCTGATACTTTAGCAACATCTGTGGCAAGATTTGGGTCTGTATAAAGTAAAGTTTTTTTATCCATTCCTACTAATGATTCAAACATTTTCCCTTCAATATAACCAGCACTTGCTCCCGAAGAGGTAATTGGATTTAATCTATCAGGGTCACTAAGTTCATGAATGATAGCCCAATCTCCCACATTTTCACTTGGATTCATATTGGAGGTATCAATATCCCAATTTTGTGAAGTATTACTATCTGAACCTCCACAAGATACTATAAATAAAACTATTGCTAAAATAAATATCTTTTGCATTACATTCTCCCATTAATTGCTAATTCAATATATATATATATACTTGGCGAAACAAAAATTATTGAATCAAATCTATCTAAAATACCCCCATGTCCCTTCAAAATTTTGCTAGAATCTTTTATTCCAGCCTCACGTTTTAACAAAGATTCAAAAAAATCTCCAAATTGTCCTATAATACCTGTAATAATTCCCATCAAAATGATATCATTTGAACGAAATAATTCATTAATTTTTAAAAAATTATAACCTAAGTTATCAGAATAAGAGTAAAATAAATAAAAAGATAAAGTGCTACCAAATATTCCAAAAAAAGTACCTAGCCAGGTTTTTTTTGGGCTCACAGATGGTAAAATTTTCTTTTCCCCAAAATACTTTCCTGCAACAAAAGCAAAAGAATCACAGGCCCAAACAGAAACAAACAACATAATAACGATTTCAAAACCTATATCTTGCAAATCTCTAAGCAAGACTAAGGAACCAAACATTAATCCAAGCCATATTATACCAAAAAGCATCGTGGAAATTGAATGTAAAGGTTTTGTTTTAAAATTAAAAAATTCTATGAACATCATTGACATCAAGACTAGCAACACTTGATAAAAATTAAAATCTATTTTATAACACGCAATTGTAATTGATACAAAAAAAACTAATATTATTTTTGAAAAAAGATCATCTCCATAGCGTACTATGTTTCTATATTCCAATGAGCCAAGAATTGCAACAATTAAAATAAAAAGAAAAAAGAACAGACCACCCAAATAAATAGAAGACAATATTAATGGAACACCTAATATATTAACAACACTTCTATTATCATCACTTACTAGTTTAGAAATATTTCCTCCAATGATTACAGATTTGTAATTTAAATATTTATAACTACTAAAAACAAAAGATTAGTCGTGTTTCATGTATTTGTTATCACCCCACTCGATTACTTCAATTCTAACTTCAACAGTACCTTCTTTTACAAAATCTAGTTTTTTTGCTGCACCATATGAACAATCAAGAATTCTATTACCAACATATGGTCCTCTATCATTAATACGAAGAATTAATGATTTATCATTTTTCAGATTTGTTACTCTTATAATTGTATTTAGAGGTAGTGTTTTATGAGCTGCAGTCAAACCATACATATCAAATATTTCACCATTTGCTGTTAATTTACCATGAAACTTTGGACCATAATAAGATGAAATACCTTTTAATATCTTTTTAGATTTATCGTAATTATTTTTTTTTACAGACTTTACTTGANTGTTTTTAGCAGTTATTAGAGTACCTGGGTTATACCTTGGTGAAGGAGTACACGAGTATAATATAAATAAATATATAANTATTTTNTTATTCATTAGATTCTAAATTTTAAAGTCTCCNGTAAGACAACTCAAAGAATCAATCTTATTATCTTTAGAATATTTNAATAAATCATCATAAAACTTACATATGATAAAAGGATCTCTGTAATTTAAAGTACCTACTTGAACCATTGATGATCCTACCCTCAAAAATTCAATAATATCTTTGTAATTTGAAATTCCACCCATACCAAAGATTGGTATATTTACTAAATTATAAATTTTATGTATCTTAGCTAATGCTAAAGGTTTAATTGCAGGCCCTGAAAGACCTCCGTAGATGTTACTCAGAGAAAATTGCCCTGTTTTGTAATCAATTGCCATACCTATAAATGTGTTAATAGCACTAACGCCATCAGCACCTGCATTTTGAACAGCCAGAGCAAGTTCTTCTATGTTTGTTACATTAGGACTTAATTTTATAAATAAAAGTTTACGAGTTAAATCTCGAAGATTGGATGTTAAATCGCTTAAAATTTCTTTATTAACACCAAATTCAATACCACCCTCCTTAACATTTGGGCAAGAAACATTAATCTCATAACCTATATGATTTCCACCATTATTTTCTATGTATTCTATAACTCTTTGATAATCACTTTTTTTTGAACCAGCAACACTAATCATATAATTTGTAGGTAATTTATTCAAACTCGGCATTTTATTTTTACAAAATTTTTCAACACCTACATTCGCCAATCCAATAGCATTTAGCATACCATTNCCAGCTTCGATTATCCTAGGGTTTAAATTACCTATCCTTTCTTCAAAAGTAATAGATTTAGTAATAATACAACCAATTTTACTATAATCAATGGCTCCTTCAATTTCATTACCNTAACCAAATGTACCACTTGCTGCAATAATTGGAGAATTAAAATGAGTATTTTTAATTTTTAAATGAAACATATCAATTATTTTCTCTATCGATCATCTGACACCAATTTAAATAATGCCAAATATCTTTTATAAAAATAAATGGGTGTAATATAATAAATTTCCAACCATTTGGGTATGCTGTGGTTAATCTCCATTTAATATATTTGAATGTCCACTTTCTCATTGACCAGATTATGGAAATTTTAGTCTTAGTTTCAAACATATNTTTAGTTTTGTATTTTCCTTATTTTCAAAATATTACCTGGAGTTAAATTATTTTCACCGTTTATTAGAGATTCTCTNTTGTCATNATAAACTAACTTCCAACCATATGGATCATTATATATCAAATTGGAAATTGACCACAGNGATTCACCTTTTTTAATTATGTGATCAATATAAACAACTTCATTTTCATCCAATTTGATAGACTTTAGTTTGATTAAAGTATAGGGGAAAATCAAATCTTTACTCACTAATATTTCATTGTTCCAAATGTATAAACTATCTACCATGCTAGAGGAATTATAATAACTAACAGCTATTTTTTCTAGAGTTTCTCCTTTTTTGATGATATGATCTTTCCAATCATAAATTGGTTCTAGATCATATACTTTTTTATCTTCATGATCTAAAAAAGGCAAAACATTTAATGAATCAAAAGAAGGATCATTTTCGCTAATAGTATTACTACTCAAAGTTAAAGCAGAATCTTCTTTACTTGATGCTGTGCTATCTAAAATACTAATGCTATCATTAGATACAAAAAAACTATCACTTATGATGGGAACATTTATATCCTTTAAAATTGGTGGTAGATTAGGAAGTTGAGGCTCATTTATAAAAATATTTTGTTGAGCAATTAATGTATCTAATTTTTCATTTGTACTATCTTCAAGGATTTCAGATATGCTATTCAACCTATTATTTACTTTTGAAAAAAATTGTGAATCAGAGAACTTTTCTAAATATGACTGATAATATTTCTTTGTTTGTTGGATGTCATTTAAATAATTATCATAAATGAAAGCTCCAGAATATAACGATTTTGAATCATCAAAAACTTCATATAATTTTATAAAACCAATGGCTGCCGAATCAGGATAAATTTCAAATACATTCCATAATGAATCTCGTTTTTGTTCTAAAACGTCAATATCTTTATCTATTATTTTTTCTCCCTTTAAAATGCTAACAAAATTATTGTTCGAATACTCATTGAATAATTTTTCTTTCCATACTAATGAATCTTTAGCAGTATTAGCTAAAATAAACAAAGCTTGAGGAGTAAATTTAGATTCAGGGTAATTGGCATATAAGAAATTAAATTTTGACTTTGCAGAATCTAATTGTTGAAAATCAAAATACAAAATTTCACCCATTGCAAAAATTAATGAATCTATTGTACCTTTTATAACAACAGATGAAATATTTTCTTGCTCCCACTCTGGATACATATTTGAATTGGGACTTGAATATTTATTTGGAAGATCATTCATCATATTAGGTAAATTATAGTTTATATCAAATGGTTCATCATCTCTTTCTTCTTCGTCAATTGTAAATTCAACAGTACTTGTATCACCTGCTTGCTGTGAATTGAAAATTTTTTCTAAACCCTGATATTTCTCAATTGTATTTTTTAATTCAATGGAATTATCAACATAGATAGATCTTGAGTATTCATTTTTAACATTTGAAAAGTATTCTTTAGATTTATCTAAATCCCATTCATTTGTTAAATAATGCAAACCTAATAAATAATATGATTCAGCGGTTTCTTCTTTCTTTGAATTATTTTCAACAATATATAATAAATTATCTTTAGCTAGGTCATTTTTAGATTCTGATATTAATATTTTAATTTTTTCTAACTCTAGACTTAAAAATATTTTTTCATAGTCGCTTCTAGTTAATAATGTATTGATTTCTGAACGTACCAGATCTAAATTACCAACTTCTCTATTATACTTCAACCATTTCAATTTTGATTCAAGTTTTATTTCTTCATTTTGTGAATAAAAATTTAACNTATCAAGAAAATAAATTAATTTATCAAAGTCTTTATTTTTTTCAGAAATAGCTACTAATTTTTTATACATTGAACTTTTTTTACTATTACTTTTAGAAAATTCAATCGCACGTTCAAAATAACTATAAGCGTCCATTCTTTTACCTTTTGATAAATTTATTTCNGCTAAAACTAGGTTTTTTAAATAGTTTTGANCATTGCTAAGATTTGTATNTTTGATACTATTAATATAATTTAACGATGAATCAGAATAACTATTTTTCAAAAGTGTATATGAGATCCATAATTTAGATTCAATTAAAAAAGCACTATTTGGGAACTCATTGACTAATTTTCTAAAATATTTTTCTGAGTAACTATAATCCCCTTTAATAAAACTTGATTTACCAATTAAAAAGTAAGAATCATCAATATATTTACTATTTGGAAATTTNTCCAATACCTTTTGGCTTTTTTCAATTGATTGAGATAGGAGTTTTTTTGCTTGCTGGGGGATTTCATTGTTGTCTTTATTNGTATCATCAATAATGACTTCGGCTTCTTTGAAATACTTTTCGGCGTTATAAAANGTATTATAGTATGCACAATTTGTGAAAAACAAAAATAATAGTAATAATGAATTGCTTTTCATAAAATAAAAATATCTAGCATAATTTTGTACCGAGGGCGGGGGTCGAACCCGCACGATCCTAAGGATCATGGGATTTTAAGTCCCATGTGTCTACCAGTTTCACCACCTCGGCATTGTTGAGGCGTCGACCAGACTCGAACTGGTGAATGACAGTTTTGCAAACTGCTCCCTTAGCCACTTGGGTACGACGCCAAACATAATAATAGCCTCGCAAGAGGCTATTGAGCGAAAGATCGGATTCGAACCGACGACCCTAACGTTGGCAACGTTATGCTCTACCAGCTGAGCTACTTTCGCATAAATCTTACAACAAAATTTATAACTAATTTATAATTTATTCAAAATTTAATTAGACCTAGGTGAAACATGTGGATGAGAATGCGAATGTGGATGGGAATGGTTATGATGTGGAATTACTGGTTGTGGTCCAACAACCTCCTCAATTTTTGCCTTTCCATTATCAACAATCTTTANTATATCAGGTCTGTCAGCTATTTTTTTATTTAACTCAATTTTTTCAAATTTCAAATAATTTACAGCATTATTTATTATATCTTTAGAATTTGATAAAGTATAATTTAATTTTCTTATATCTTCTAGTTTTTTATTATCGTCAGCATACATGGTTTCTAATGGAATATCGCTATTTCCTTTTTGCATTCTAGATAATTTTTTTTCGGCTAAGCTTATTTGNTTTTCATGACTAGATAGATCAACAATATCAGATTCAAATTGATTGACATTTAAATCAAAATTGTATATGTACTTACCTCTCGAACCGCAAGAAAAAACAGGTGTTTTATTTTTACCACCATCTGAAGCTAGCTTATGAACCTTACTTTGAATCACAAGATCAATATCAAAGTTTCTCATATGAAATTTTGATATATCTGCCGCATTTGAATGAAATAATAAAATCTTGAAATCAACCATATGTTTTGAGTCAATTTCTTTAATAACTTGATCTAAAACAGATATTGGTTCCTTAATATTGACCTCAGAACTATTAAAAGAAGAGGNGAGACCAATTACAGCTGTCTTTNTNCCATTNAGTTCAATAATTTCATAGGATTTAAATAGTTGCGTTCCATTGTTTTTGTAAATATTTGAAGATATAAAAGGAAAGTTTGATGTTTTTTCTAAGTCCAATAGAAAATCTAGACCAGCAGCAAAATCCTTTTCTCCTACGTTAAATGCNTTGCATCCTATGACATTGTATGCGTCCCTAATAATTTCAGCTGTCATCTTAAAATATTCTGAATCTGCATTAGTTACTTTATTATTTTTGAAAAAAAGATTGCCTGCATCAAGAACAAGGACATTATCATGTTTTANTTTGATCTCATCAATTACACTAGCTTTTCGAGCAAGACCGCCCAAAGGCTTCTTTTTTCAGCCACACGGCTCTATTTCACCGTTATTATTAGTAGTGGCTATAACCTGCAGATTATAATTAGCAGAATTATTTGCAAACGTTAAACTAAAGCTTAAAACAAATATAAATATAACAATCATTTAATTATTTTCTTTTTTTTCACCTAGTAAATTAAAACTTTTTAACAATACTACAAACGACATTGCTAATAAAATTAAATCTTCAATTATTCTTTTAATTAATTGTTTTTTAAAATCGACGTTTTCTANACCCTCTTGAACTTTAAAACAACCACAATGCGTATCTATCCCTCGAATNACCGCCTGCGATAATAAAATAACAAATAATATTAGCATAGCAAATATTAATAAATTTGCTACTGGAACAAAATAACCAGCGATGATAAGTAATCCACAAATTAGTTCAATCCAAGGAAGAATCAATGCAACTAAGTTGTTCAACCAAATTGGTGAAGCTCTGTAGTTATCAATTAATGACGAAAAAGCAGCAGGGTCTTGTATTTTATCTAAACTTGCATAGATAAAGACAGACCCAAGGATAATCCTAAATATTAAAATTAATTTATTATTAAAAATTATATTTTTCATTCTATTGGATATCCACTTTCTTTCCAAGAAGGATAACCCGCCTTAAATATTAAAACTTTTTNAAATTCATAATCATCAAATAAAACATAAGCAAGATTTGTACTTAGCTCGCACTCACCTCCACCACAATAAAGGACCAAAGGTGTATCTTCATCAAAACTAAAAATTTCATCTTCATAGTCTTCGTAGGTTTCAAAAGGTATATTTATTGCATTCTTAATATGTTCATTTTTATAATCATCCTCGACTCTCGCATCAATGAAAATTGCTTTACTATTGTATAAAGCATATGACATTTCTAAANTTATAGATAAAGGCTCTAAAAATTCATCAGGCAATTCTGTTCCATCAAAAGAGCTTGCTACTTTTTTAACCTTAATTAGGTCNANAGGAGAATCTAATAAAAAATTACGNAATAAACCCANTAAAGCNCCAAAGACAATAATGATAAAAATTTGTTTAAAATAAATATAATTCATAGTCAACTATACGAATATTATAAAAAATTGTTTCATAATTTATAGCTTTTTCTTTGAGAATTTCATTAATAGAAATAAATTTNAAATTGTATTATTACAAATAAATATCTTATTATGGGGATATAGCTCAGTTGGGAGAGCGCGTGAATGGCATTCACGAGGTCAGCGGTTCGATCCCGCTTATCTCCACAAGATAAAATAGTTAATATTAAAATTGGAGCAAATATNATGTTAAATCTTGTTAAAATTAGAGAAAAATCTCAAATCTTATTAGGTACACTTCTTTTTTTCTTTATATTAAGCATGACAGCAGGTGGATTAGTTGGAGGTGCAAATATTATGGATATTATATTTGATAAAGGAGATAATGGTGGCAGNTATGTAGGAAAAGTAGGATCAACTAAAATCACTCGACAACAATTTCTCAACGCCAGATCTAATCAACTATCAAGACTTAGACAGCAAAATACAGAAATTACCAACAGTGCAATAGTCAATGCTGAAAACAATGCTTGGAATACAATAGTAGATGAAACTCTTGTTAACGAGAAAGTAAAGTCTATGGGTTTAGAGTCCTTNGACGATGAAATTTACAACTTTATGTTTTTCACCCCCCCTGTTTCATTGCAAAACCAACTAACTGAAGCAGGTTTTTTTATGGATTCAGATAATAATTTTGATATTGAACTTTATCAAAATGCTTTGAGCACAGGTACATATGAAGTAGATCCAAGTTTTTGGTTAGCTTGGGAAAATTACCTAAAAACTTTTTTACCTAATAGAAAACTTCAAAANATATATAATTTAGTCGGTTCNGTTAGTAATGAAGATGTNAAAAATGAATACATTAAAAGAAATATTAATTGTAAAATTGAATACATATATGTTAACAGTAATAATATACCTGATAGTTTAATACAAATATCAGAACAAGATATAGTTCAAAACTATAATGAGAACAAAGAAGAACGTTACCTAATTGAAAAATCAAAAAAAATAGAATATGTTCTATTTGAAAATGTATCAGAAAATGAAGAAGATTCTCTGCAAAACGCTNTATACGAAAAAGCTTTATTATTTTCAGAAGGTGCAAAATTTACTTCCTTTTCAGAATCTGTTGTGGATAACAATTTTTCAATTGGTGATACTNTAAATATTACTGAATCATACACAAATAACTCTGGTATACCAAGGGATTTAGGAACATTACGAAATCTTGTAAGATTTTGTTTTGATAATCCAACAGGATCAATAACAGATCCTATTGAAACAAACAAAGGGTATGCAGTATTTCATGTTATTGAAGATGTTGAGAAATCATACAAATCTTTAGACGAGGTTAGAAATAATATATCAAACCAATTAATGAGAGAATTTAAATTGAATTATGCAGAAAGAATATTAGAAAATTTAGACTTGTCACAAAATGATTTAAAATCTTTGTCTTCTAATAATNAACTAATAAAGTATGTTTCAGAAGATGAAAAAAATATAAATTCATCATTCACTGACATTGGTAAAAGTTCATCATTAACAGGAACTTTAATGGCTTTAAATAGTGGAGAAACATCAAGACCAATTAAAACATTTAATAGTTCTGTAATTGTCAAAATGATTGAAAAAGATACTTTTAGTGAAGAAGATTACATGCAAGAAAGAGATGAACTTAAAAACCAACTAAGTAGATCTAAGAAAACTAGTGGCTACAATAATTGGTTAACAGATTTAAAAAAACTTATAACCATAGAAGATTATAGAAGCTCAATTTTTTAANAAAAAAAATCAGGGTTCACNNNCGTGAACCCTGATAACACATAACAATAGCTAGGGTTGAGGTCGACTNTCATATTTTGCGCCAATCCAAGCAATGAAATAGAAACATCCAAATATTCCTATAACTTTTACCAATACCTCTGCTATATCGAGTATTATTTTTATCATGTGGAACCTCCTTGTGTGTTTTTTTTAAGCTTTTTTGATCCCNCCCATATTAATTTAATGTAACAATTTTATTAATAGATGATTGTTTTATTCTGCATCCCCATTTTCTTAAAATATTACCAATAGTACTATTTGATATTTTATTATCATTAATCCTTAAACAAATCATATTTGATGATAGAGAAATATCACAAAATATAATACCTTTAACTTTATTAAAATCTTTTTTGATATATTTATAATTATCTTGATTTAAATTTGAAACTGATAGAGCAATATCAGTGATACCAATATTATCGTTGGAGACATATTCACCAAGTGAATACAACATAGTAAAACCAAAAGCAAAAAATATGATTGTAATAAAATTAACTTTCATGTTCTTTCATGTTCTTTCATGTAATCTTACATGTGTATTTTAAACATGCCAATAGTTTAAAAGCAAGTATTACTTAAAGTATTTTATTAAATGGATGCGGTAAGATTAAAAATTCAGAAAATTAGCATGTGCTGAAAATTAAATATTTATAATTTTTTCAGCTTTTTCTATATCAACTTTTTGGAGGATAAAAAAACCAAAAATAAATAATGTTAATATAGATAAAATACCTATTCTGGGTTCCGCTGTNTAGTANGTNATGCTTCCCATTAAGGCAGGACCTAAGACTGCTGCAAATTTACCTAACATATTATAAAAACCAAAAAATTCAGCGGATTTGTTTTTTGGAATTATCCTTGAGAATAAACTTCTAGAAAGTGCTTGTATTCCNCCTTGGAAAAAACCAATAAAAATTGCCAATATATAAAAATGCCATTCTAAATACATAAAAGCTCCAAAAAAGGTTAGTATACTATAACCTATAATACCCATAAAAATAGAATTTTTTGTTCCTATCTTATNACCAATCTTNGAATAAATTAATGTTGCTGGGAATGCTACAAATTGAACAATTAATAATGCTTTTATGAGACTTGAACTTTCAAAACCAATTGATAATCCATAATCAACAGACATTCTTACTATTGTATCAACACCNTCAATATAGAACCAATATGCAATCAGAAATAAACTTACGTATTTATATTTTTTAATTTCAATAAATGTATTTTTAACTTGATACAAACCTAATTTAATAGATTTTGTAAAATTAATATTCCCTTTATTTTTTGGCTCTTTTACAAAAATACAAATTGGTATTGAAAAAAAAGCCCACCAGATGGATACTGTTAAAAATGAAACTTTTATTGCTTGGGCCTTATCTAATAAACCAAACGAATGAGGATATTCAAACATTAATACGTTTATCAAAAATAGAATACCACCTCCTATGTAACCTAAACTGTAACCTAATGAGGATACCCAATCAGAATTATTTTTTGAAGATATGTGAGGTAAAAAGGAATCATAAAAAGTATTTGCACTAGCAAAACCTATACAAGCAAANACATATAAAATAATTGCCATTTGCCAAAATCCTTGTTCAACTAAACTTAACCCCCCAGTCATAATTATGCCAAGAAAAGCAAATAAAATTAAAAATTTCTTTTTTGAACTTCCATTATCAGCAATTGCTCCAAGAAATGGNGCAAAAAAAGCAATTATTATTGAACCCANTGAATTTCCTAGTCCCAAGTAAAAAGTACTTTCAACTGGATTTTCAGGATTTGCCCAATAGGCTTTAAAAAAAAGAGGNAAAAAACCAGCCATCACAGTTGTAGCAAAAGTCGAATTAGCCCAATCGTACAATGCCCAACTATAAATGATTCTTCTATTATTTTTCATTTTACAGCAATTTCATTTTTAAGTAATGATTTGAGTTCTAAAAAACCTTTTACAGAAATATAAATAAATAATAAAACAAAAATAAAAANACTTACTATNAAAACAAATTTCCATAAAGAAATCCAAAAAAGAACAGTCATTTTTCTCAACAAAATTTCTAACTCTATTATANTAAAATTCATTTTTTGTCCCCTTTGAATTTCCATCTGGAAATAATAATGATCCTAGTACCAATAAAACCATACTTAGGATAATAGTTAAAAGACCTANCCTGGTTCCAGAAATAGAAATATTAAATGCATCTTGAACAGGACCCAATCCAAAAATTGCAAACATTCCTCCTAACAGAGATAAAATTGCTCCCTTTTGACTAGCCTTACTCCAATACAATCCACCTATAAGAACAGAAATTGCTCCACTAAAATAAATTGCACCGGTGATTGCCATATAATCCCATACATCCTCTGAACCATTGTAAATTAGGCCCCAATAGAGNACATAAANACCAATAATNANAATNATNATTCTTACAATTTTAATTCTATNAAAATCTGATAATTCTTTTTTTCTNAAAGGTGAAATAATATCTTGAGTTATNACAGAGCTCCAACATAGCAAATAACTATCNTGGGTACTCATAAAAGCAGCTATCATACCAGCAGTTAATAAACCTATAAATCCAACTGGGATAACTTTAGAAAGATAAATTGGAAGCGCATATAAATTATTTAATTTTTCTCCATTAACTTCTTTGAAAAAAAGATTACCTAATTCAATATTATNATTAAAATAGACAAATGCACAAATACCCCAAAAATAAGGAATTAAAAATCTTATAAGNAATGTTATAGANGACCACTTATATTGAGTTTTAACATCTTCAGCTTTTTCCATTGCTAGNGCTCTTGCTATTGCTGTAGGCCATATTGCACAACTAACTAAACCAGCAGTAATTATCATCCAAAAAANATATTCAATACCAAANTCACCATCTAAAANTGGATTAAAACCACNTTCNCCCATTTCTATATAAACTGTATNCCAAATATTCTGCCAACCTAAATATTNTATTGAAAAATATGTTGTAAACAAAATAACAAATGACATTAAAACAAATTGAATATAATCAGTTATTATTACAGAAAACATTCCACCTAATATTGTATAAATAAGAGCAAGAACTAGAAGAGTAGTCATAATTATTGGTAGCATTAAACCTGATGGCGAAAATCCCAAAATACCTAATATAAACATAGAACCTACTTTTAGGAATAATCCCATGTTGAGTATTCCACCAATTGATAATATAATTGCTCCTAATATTCTGACATTTTTTCCATATCTAATTTCATAATACTCAGGAATTGTCATAACATTAGTTTTTCGCAATGGATAAATTATAAATCCAGAAATTCCAACAAATAATGTAACAAAAAAAGCTATTAAAGCTATATGAAATGCAGCAAAACCTCCAACAAAACCTTTTTGAGCACTGTACATTATTGTAATTAATCCCATTTCAGTACCAGCCATAGATGCTATGCCTAAACCAGTACCAATTTTTCTTCCAGCTACAATAAAATCATCAATTATTTTAATTTTATTTTTTGCATAAATTCCAACAACCAGTGTTACTGCTAAATAAAAAATAACAATAAAGAAATCATACGTAGTAAAATTAGTTTCTAATATTAGATCGTTTAAACTATTCATCGTAAATCAAGTATGGAAATCTGAAAGAATAAAATTGAATTTGATCTTTTTCCCAAATTGGATTAAAACTTAAAATATTTCTTTCTTGAGCTATATATTTTCTCAAATAGTCCGAACCAAAAAGTTTATCAATAAAAAAATTATTATCCCAACTGAATTGATCGGAATACATTTTTTTTAACGTGAGCAATACACCTACACCAGTTAAAAGCGGATCATATTGCTCTCTATCTGTAATATTTAAATAGGTGCCATAACATTTTTCATCAACATATTTTGGTGATACTGCCTTACCTGGAATTGAAACAGGAACGAAGTCGGTTGGGAAAAAATGAACACCAGGCAACTTAAGGTTGTTTAATTCTTCATTAAACTCATTTTTATTTATCCAAGGAGAACCTATTTTTAGAAAAGGGTCAGATGTTCCTCTACCTTCTGATACATTCGTACCTTCAAGTAGACAAGTCCCCAAATAAGCAATTGCAGAGTTAAATGTATTTAAGTTTGGTGAAGGAGGTTTCCAATATTTTCCCGTTTCATCATACCACATTGATCTTTTCCAACCATTCATTGGAACAACTGTAAGATCAACTTTTTTATCATTAGCAAACCATTTATTTTCATTTATCATAATTGCCAATTCTCCCATAGTCATACCATGTCTAATAGGTATTGGATGTAGACCAACGAAAGACTTATATTTATTTTGGAGGATTGGTCCCTCAATTACATCTCCCCTTAGAGGATTAGGTCTATCGAGTACAATCAATGGAATATTGTTTTCTGATGCTGCTTCCATAACTAAAGTTAATGTACTTACATATGTGTAGTATCGAACCCCTACATCTTGCAGATCAAAAACAATACAATCAATTTCTTTTAAATCATTGATTAATGGCTTTTTGTTTGATCCATATAAACTTACTACTCTAGCATCAAAATAATTGTCTTCATCATTAATAATTTGTCCAGCACTTTTATTCCCTTTGAATCCATGTTCTGGTGTAAAAATTATAGGATTTTGAACACTTGAATAAATTCTAAGTAAATCAGCTATATTCCTATCAAATCGATTAGAAGAAGTGTGATTGGCAACGATGGCTACTTTCTTATTTTCTAATAGATCAAAGTTATTCAGTTCTAAAACATCTAAACCTGTTAGAATAGTTTGATATGAAACGATTTTATTTTTTGTTTTATATATTTTACTACTTTCCCAGATATTATTTGCTAATATGTGAAAATCTAAAATAAAAAGAAATAAAAAAATATTAAAAACAACCGTCATCAAACGCACTTCCTTACTTAATTAAATTAACAAAAAAAGTAATCCAACCAAGGATAAAAAACAATCCTCCAATCGGAGTTATTGCACCTAGCCATCTGATGTTGGTTATCGATAAAAGATATAAACTGCCTGAAAAAATTATCACACCAAACGTAAAGCAAATACCAGTTATAAAAAATGATCTACCAGTTATCATTTGCAAATTTCCAACACATAATAAAGATATAGTATGAAAGATCTGATAGATAACAGCTTTATTAAATACCTCTAGTGTTTCATTTTTTAAAAGAATATTTTTTAATCCATGAGCACCAAATGCACCAAGTGCTACTGTTAAAAAACCAAAAATACTTCCAATAATAAGCCAATAACTCATATTTTTTCTCCATTATATTTTGCAAAACTTGTTGGAGTTTCCCAAAGCTTAATGTAACTAATTTTTATATTTTTATTTTCTAATTTTACAATTTCTTTTTCTAATTCTTCATAAATGAACTTTGAAACATTTTCTGCTGTTGGGACAAAAGGAACTATCACTGGTTTGTGTCCGCTGTGATTTTTAAAAAAATTTATCATTTCTGCATCTTCATCATGAACCATAAACCCATGATCCATTTTATTTAAAATAAGATCATTTGAAATTTTTTTTAAATCAGCAAAATCCATAACCATTCCCTCTTCTGATAATCCTTTTTCAGTAATTATACTTCCTTCAATACATATTTCTGCTTTGTATCTGTGCCCATGTAGGCCTCTACAAATAGATCTATGATTTTGAATTCTATGACCCATATCCCATTGAATTATCTTTGTAATTTTCATAAAATCTCCTCCGAATGAAAATTAATATTATAATTTCTAATTTTAGAGTTATCATAAAATACAGATCCTGACAATGCTTTTTCAATTGGGATAGCACCATTAGGAATTTTATTTTTTGCAATTTCAATTGCAACAATAGAAGCGTGCCAGCCTGTCCATTTTTCCATTGCAGAAAATCCTGTATCTTTATCAAAATACTCTACACATTCAATTATATTTTTTGTTTTTATGCCATTTAAGTATCCTATACATTCAACCTTCATAAGACAAACATCCTCAATTATACCCTTATCTAATTTAGGTTTTAGTAAATGATGATAAAATTCTCTTGGTACTATTTCAAAACCTCTAAAGTTAATTTTATTTTCTTCAAACAAACCCAACTCTCTGTAGGCTTTCATCCATTCCCAATGCCCTGAATATCTTAAAGTTTTATTTTCAAGAATATCTAATTGATTTTCAAAAGTCCAAGGCATGGTTGATAAGCCTCCTGAAGTAACAGCTGCTTCAAAGGGTATTTTGAAATCTTTTAAATTAATAATTTCAATATTTTCAAAACATTTAACCCTATTAATTTTTTTATTTTTCAAAAAATAAGCACTACCATCATACTCATTAGTTAAACCGTTAATATGAAAAAATAAATTATAATTCCACGGTGGTAACGGGTTTTGAGGCAAACCACCATCCCATATCCTTACCTCACTTGTTTTTTCTAACTGTTCCATACCCAACAATGCCATAGAAACATTCATACCAGGACCCATTCCACAATCAGGTACAATTGTAATATTTTTTTGTTTTGCTTCTTTACTAAACTTTAACTGCTCTTTAACATTTTCTGTATGGCCTCCAAGATCAACCATACTTGAATTTGCTTTAATTGCTATCTGTGTTAATTTGAGATTTAAATGATAAGGTACAGCGCTAATAAAAACATCAATATCTTCTAAAATTTTAATTATTGCTTTTTCATTTAAGACATCTACTGAATCAAACTTTACAATATTAGTGTTCAATAATTTATTTATTTTTACTGAACCACTTTTTGCTAATTCAATATTAATATCAATGAGAATTACTTTATTTGCATTACCGTTTTTAGCCAAATCATAGGCAGCTGCTACCCCTTGCCTACCAGAACCTAAAACAGCATAATTTATTTTTTTCATATTTTATTTTTTGTATTAATTAATTCATTTAAAATTAATTCTTTTTATTAACTTTAGTTATAATTTTTATCAAATTTTTTAATAATTATTTAATGAAAGAAGGCTAATGAAATACAAATTACAAACTCTAATATTAACTTTCAATTTGCTTTGGACTCAAAATATGTTTGATGGATATTCTGTTTCTACTTCTGATAACGTTGATGCAATATATCTAAATCCTGCTGGTTTAGGAATAGATAGACAAATATCAACCGTATTTTTCCCTTCAATGAGTAATGAAAAGTCTTCTTTCTCAATTAAAACTGCAAATCGATATAAAAATTTTGGTTTTAGTACTCATTATAACGAAAAAGATAAATTTTTCAATCCAACCGATTTTCATCTAGCTTTTGGATCAAAAGTATTCAATAATACTTATGCTGGTTTTTCTTGGAATAAAAATAAAATTTATGCTTTTGGATTGCTTTATAGACCAAACAATTTCATTTCATCAGGTTTAAAAATAGGTAAATACAATAATAAGGAGAAAAAATTATCTATAAGGCATGGCATAGCAATAAGACCTTATAAAGGTCAACATTTTATTACCATAGGTTTAGATACAGAGTATAATCAGTATAACGAAAACAATAACTCTCCATATTACAAATTACTACCTTTTTTAAATATTAATTTATTACAAGGTTTCAATTTTTCTATTAATTCAGTTTCAGATTTTAGAAAAATAAATTTTGAAGATTATTATATTAATATGAGTATTAATTTTGATCAATTTGGATTTTTTACTAAATCAAATAATAACAAGGGAAATAATGGTTTTGGATTCTACAGGACTAAATCAAAACTTCGATCAGTAAATACAAAAATTAATGATATAATTAATAAAAATAGTCAAACTTG